>JANQGB010001188.1 GCA_028277545.1 Phycisphaerae bacterium
ACGCCGCCCAGACGCACCTCGCCGCCGGTGGCCAGCACTTCAAACCTGTGGCTGTCGATACGGATGATGGTCACGTCGAACGTGCCGCCGCCCAGATCAAAGACCAGCGTGGTGGTGGGTGCGGTGGCCGCGACGGCCATCAGATCCAGCCGAACGGCGTCGCCCCCCTTGGCCAGGTACTGCCGAAAGGCGTTGGCCAGCGCGGCGGCGGTCGGCTCGTTCAGAATGTCCGCGACCTGCAGCCCGGCGATGCGGCCGGCGTCCTCCGTCGCCTTGCGACGGTTATCGCCGAAATAGGCGGGAACGGTGATCACCGCTTCCCGCACGTCACCAACCGCGCGACGTGCGTCCAGCATCAGGCGTTTGATTACCAGCGCCGACAGGGCCTCGGGAGCGAACTCACGCCCGCCCAGCGGCAGGCGGTAGAATTTCTCGCCCATGTCGCGCTTGAAGTTGAAAGCAGTGCGGTCCGGATGTGCTGATGCCGCCTCTACGGCGTCGCGACCCACAATGATGCGCCGGTCGGGGAGAATCTGAACGACCGAAGGCGTTACCACGTCGCCTTCCTGGTTCTCGATTGCCACGGGATGGCCCTCGGCATCGACGTAGGCGATGGCCGAGAACGTTGTCCCCAGGTCGATGCCGACGATCCTGCCAAGAGGATGGACCATAAGCAACGCCGCTCCAGAACCGTGCGAACCAACGTGCGACCCTGCTTCAGTTTAAGTGGGCTATGGCCAAGTTTCAATCCTGGCCCCAGCGGCGCCGCCCTGTTTGGAGTTGTTCCCGGCGGATTCCGGTGCCTCGGGACGACCCGACCACCCTCACCCGGACCATCAGCCTAAGGCCCAATAATAACCGCCGCGGCGGTAACACTTGTGTAACAGACCGGTACCTGTACGCGCCGCGCTAGGCGGCTGCGGGGCTCTGAAATTGGACACTCTGAACGCCAGGCCCGCCGGTCCACCATCTGGCCCAGGGACGCCCTGGGGGCCTGAAACGCCTGTTTCCTGCAAATGCCAGATCCGAGTTATCCAGGGCCACGCGCGATCTGAAGGCAGCGGGGCTGCGCCGCCGACAACCGGCGCCGTGGCTGACTGTCACACGCCGCTGGTGGACTAGTCCGCCTTCGTTCGATACAGATGAACCAGTGACGATGCAGGCGCGGCCCAGCCGCTCGTCCGCGACCTGCCGTCGGTAATGATCGTGGTAACGCTTGGACAGATGCGACTGATGGAGAAGACCATGATAGCCAGCCATGACAGCAAGGCCGCTACGGCTCAACCAGCCAGGAGGGAACTGCCGTTCCAAAGACGGATACGGATCGCGACGTTGACGCTGGTGTGCGGATTTGCCTTGGCAGCCGGGTCGGCTTTGGCCCAGGAGAAAGGCGAACAGGAGCAGCCCCCGCCCAAGCAGGAGCAGCCCGCCGCCAAAGAGGGACAGCCCCCCGCCACGGAGGAGCAGCCCTCCGCCAAGGAGGAGCAGGCCAATCCCAAGACCAACATGGAGTGGCTGAGGAAGAAGCTCGAAGCCGAGGGCAAGACGCTGCCCCCAGCCGATCCCAAGGCAACTCCACCCGTCCGACCGGGCCAGACACGCAAGATCCCGCCCAAGACCCCGGCCGTCACAGAGACTCCGAAGGGGCCCGTGACCGGTGCGCCGGGCATCCGTTGCGATGAACCGGTCAAGGATTTCGGTGAGGTCTGGGCCGACGGGCCGCTCAAGCACGCTTACATCATTCGCAACGAGGGCGACCAGGACCTGAGGATCGAGAAGGTCAAACCCTCCTGCGGCTGTACTCTGGCAGGCCAGTTTGACAAGGTCATCCCACCCGGCGGGCAAGGCAAGATCCCGATCTCGCTGAAGACGAACAAGCTCCGGGCCAAGTTCAAGAAATTCGTCACTGTAAACAGCAACGACCCAGTGACGCCGACGCTGCGTATGCAGCTCGCAGGCACAATCAAGCACCATGTCGACGTGGCGCCCGCCAACCTCCGCTTCAGCCACGTGATGGAGGACGAGGAGCACGACGCAACCGCGACTATTACCAACAACACCGGGAAGCCCATGGAACTGACCTTCCAGTCGGAGCAGACCATTGGCCCCTTCAGCGTGGAACTGGTGGAGAAAGAGCCTGGCAAGGTCTACGAGTTCAAGGTCCACGCCAAGCCGCCCTACCAGCCCAAGCTGAACCGGGCGACCTTCTCGCTAAAGACGAACCTCAAGGAGCAGCCCAAGGTAGATATTCCCATTACGGCCTACCTGACGCCGCGGCTGGAACTCCGGCCCCATCAGGTCGTGGTCAACACGGCTCCGGCGGCCGAGATGAAACGGCTGATTCGCTTCACGAACAACAGCGCCAAGCCGGTCAAGGTGCTGTCGATCGAATCGGACGACCCCAAGATCGCGGCGGCGTACACCGAACGAACGCCGGGCAAGAACTACGAAATCACCATTACGATCCCGCCGGGGCACATGCCGTCGCCCACCGGTACGTTGGTCACTGTAAAGACCGATGATCCGCAGACGCCTACGCTCAAGATCCCGGTCAAAGGCCGCCAGCCGCGACCTGACCGCTACCCGGCCAAGAAACTGGTCGGCAAGCCGGCCCCCAAGGCGACTTTCACCGCCATGGACGACAGTACGGTCAGCAGCGACGATCTGACCGGCAAGGTCACCGTGCTGGACTTCTACAAGACGCGCTGCGGGTTCTGCAAGCGACAGATTCCGGCGATCAGTCAACTGTATCAGAAGAAATACGCCGACAACCCCAACGTGAGGTTTGTGGCGGTTGCTCAGGACCCGCTCAAGGACCCCAACGCTGCCAAGCCCAACCCGCGGGCCCGCTCCAAAGAGGAGATCGCTGAAATCTACAACGGGCTGGGCAAGTTCGAGCACGTCTTTGACCCGAAGAACTTCGGCAAGAAGGACTTCAAGGTTCGAGGCGTTCCCACACTGATGCTGCTGGGCAAGGATGGCACGGTCGAGGCAGTACACATCGGCATGCCCCGCGACCACGACCTGGCGGCCACGGTGGAAACCGAAATTGACCTCCTGCTGGCCGGCAAGACCCGGGCCGACTTCCCCGAGATCGTCAAGGGCCGGCCCGCCGCCGGAAAAACCAGGGCTGTCAAGGGACAGCCTGGTGGCAAAAAGGTTGTGCCTCCGCCGCTGAGAACGGCCGGCAACCCCAAGCCCGCCGGCAAAGCAACCGCGCCCCAGGCAGACCCGGCCAAGTCGACACCGGACAACGTCCCGCCGGCCAAGGAGAGCAAACCGTAGTCCTCTTCCTCCATTTGGAAACCACACAGAAACGGCCCTGTGGCGGAACAATCCGCCGCAGGGCCGTTTCGTTGGCTTCACGCTTGCTGACCGTCGCCCCCTTGTACCTGCGGCTTGGTGTCACAACCGCGGCGCAAGCTTCACCTAGCTCAGTTCCGCCAGCAACTCGTCAGGAATATCGCAGTTGGACGCTACGTTGTTGACGTCATCGTGCTCGTCCAACGTCTCCATGAGCCGCATAACCTTGCGGGCCGCTTCGGCGTCGGGAGTGATGGTGTCAGACGGCACCATGGTCACGTCGGCTGACTGCAGGGGAATTTCGGCCTTATCCAGCGCCGCCTTGAGGTCGCCAAAGACCTCCGGGGCGCAGGTGACCTCGAAGAGCGACTCCGACGTAGTGACGTCGTCCGCTCCGTTCTCCAGTGCCACCTCCATCAGCTTGTCTTCGTCGATCGCGCCGGTACTGATGGCGAAGACGCCCTTGGTCGAGAACATCCACGAGACGCTGTTGGGAGCGCCCAGGTTGCCTCCGGCACGTTCGAAGATCTTCTTGACCTCGGGGCTGGTGCGGGCGCGGTTATCGGTCATGGCCTGACACATGATGGCCACGCCGGCCGGGCCGTAGCCTTCGTAGAGGACTTCCTCGAAGCTGGTGGCGCCCAGTTCGCCGGTGCCCTTCTTGACGGCTTTCTCGATCGTGTCCTTGGGCATGTTCGCCCCTTTGGCCTTCTCGATCGCCAGCCGCAGGCGCGGGTTCGCGGAAACGTCCCCCCCGCCCATCCGGGCGGCGATGGTCACGAACCGGGATAGTTTGCTCCATTCCTTGCTGCGCCGAGCATCGTTGGCGCCCTTCTTGCGCTTGATAGTCGACCACTTGGAATGCCCGGACATGACACTTCCTCCTTGCTATGCTTCCGGCGAAGAGGTGGCCTGCGCCGCCTCTTGCGTCTCGCTTTCGTTCCCCGCCGAGCTATCCTGCAGGATGACCACGGGTGCCACCTCGGGAGTCTCGCCCGCCTCGAATCGAGCGAGCTTCTCCGTGGCCGCATCGAGAACCTGCTGATCCTCGGGGCGTGGCGGCAGGTCCGGATCAGCCAGTCGCTCGCTGGCGAATTTGGCCGCCAGGCGCCAGTTCTCTGCCGCCTGTTGACCTCGGCCGGCCCGCCAGCAGGCGTCGCCCAGATGGTCGGCAATCACGGCGTCTCCCTCGCGATCGAACGCCCTGGCCCGCGTCAACCACTCTATGGCGCCGGCGAAGTCTCCTCGTTTGTACAATGCCCAGCCCAGGCTGTCGAGATAGGCGTGATTCCGGGGCGACCGGGCCACCGCGTAGCGAAGCATCCGCTCGGCTTCGACAAGCCGCACACCCACATCGACCCAGTTGTAGGCCAGGTCGTTATTCACGCCCGCATCGAGTGGCCGCAAGGCGTAGGCCTGTTCCAGTGTTTCGGTAGCCTCCGCCCGCTGACCGCGCTCCAGTTGGACGCCCGACAGCAGCGTTAGCCAGCCGAAGGTTCGCCCCGGATCATCAGCATCCTCGATCCATCTCGTAAGAAGCGCCTGGGCCCGCTGATACTGCTTGGCTCGCAGCAGGCTCAAGGCCAGAATTCGGCGCAGTTCGTCGGTCTCGATCGAGCCACCCCGAGTGTCGGCGCTGTTCTGGTGCATCAGTTCGCCGATGAGCTCGATGGCCTCCTGGAACCGTCCGGCCTCGTCGTAGACCTGGAGCATACGCTGCTGGTAAGCAAGGGGCACGCGCGTGTCGGCCACGCAGTTGATGGCCAACTCGATGGCGTCGTCGTACCGTCCCTGGTCGGTAAGCGTGCCGATCAGCAGCAACTGCAGCTCGTCGTTGTCCGGGTCCTCCTCCAGCAGGTCCAGGAGCACCCGGTTGGCCTGATCGGCACGATTATCTGCCAACAGCAACGTGCTGTACCAGACGGTCAGCGCGATATTGGCCGGGTCCTCCTCAAACCAGGACCGCACCAGGGGCAAGGCCTGGCCGTACACCTCTGCCTCCTGGCAAACCTGGATCAGCATCCGCCGCGCCGAGGCGTCGCCTGGCGAGTCACTCAGCCACCGCTTGATGGTCTCGATCGCCTCGTCATGCCGCCGGGCGATCACCAGGGCATCAATGAGCGCAGTCCGGTACTGCCAGCGCGCCGCCTCGCTGAGACCGGCCCGAGCCAGGTGCCCCCGGGCCTGCTCAATCGCGCCGTCAAAATCCAGATTGGTGATCAGGGCATCGATCAGCGCGAGCGCCCAGCTATCACGATTGGGGTGTCGCCCCAGCAGCCGGCGCAGGACCTCCACGCTCGCTTCGAATTGCAGGGTCAGGCGATAGGCCTCCGCCAGGGCGGTCAGGGTGTCGACGTCGTCGGCATCAGCCGCCAAGGCCTGGTGCAGGACCGCCAACGCCTGGTGGTAGTCGCCCTCGCCGAGGTAGCTCATGCCGACGAAAGTGAGGCTACGCCCGTCCGGACCACCCCGCTCCAGCGCTTCGGTGAGCGTGGCCCGAAAGCCCTCGTAGCCGGACCCGGGGCCCTGCAGCTCCATTCGAGCGACGCAGCGGGCGATGCGGTTCGGAGAGGCAGCCGTTTTGCGCAGGGCATCCACCTGGCTGACAGCGCGATCGCGCTGGCCCTCGCTCCAGTACAAACCGAACAACGCTTCGCGGGCCTGTTCGTCGAGCGGGTTGATCTCCAGGACGGCCCGGTACTGGCGGATGGCCTGCAGTGGTTGCTCGATACGCTCGTACAACTCACCCAGGGCGCGCAGGGCTCTTACATCAGCGCGGTTCAGACTGATGGCCGCTCGCAGGTGCACGATGGCCTGTTCATTCCGATCCAGCCCGGCGTTGGCCTGACCCAGCAGACGTTCGACGCGAGCGTCTCGCGGCTCGGCATCCGTCAGTTCGGCAAGATGAGAGAGCGCCTCCGTCCAGCGGTATTGACGGAGCAGAATCGTGGCCAGTTCGATCTTCACTGCCGGCGCCGCGGGTTCTGCTTCCAACGCCCTGGTCAACAGGATCCGCGCCTGCTCAAACTCGTCGTGCCTGGCGGCCAGACAACCCAGCAGGTAGGCCGAGGCATAGTCCAGTTGTCCCACGGGACGATCAACCGCCGGAGCGAGCAGGCGCGTGGCCGCCTCGGCCGGCAGATCGATCATCTTGGCCCGCGCCTGCGGCGCGGCGGAGTTGTCCGCCCGCACCGCGTTAACAGCGACGTCGAGCGCAGCAGCCCACTCTGAGCTCTCCACACACAGATCGAACAGGCGCCAGCGGGCGTCCAGGTCAGTCGGATGGTCCTGGCAGTATCCCCGCAACCACTCCTCGGCATCAGCACGGCGGTCCATCTCGACCAGGAGGGCAACGTAAGCTGACACGTATCGACCAGGTTGGGGCGAGTCGGCCACCAGCCGGGCAACATCGTCCGCGGCATGCTGCGGATGGCCTGCCCGTCGATGTGCCAGCAGCAATGTGCTGACCGCGACAGGGTCCAACGCCGCCAGTCGCCGAGCTTCGGCAAGTGACTCCTCATGTCGTCCGGCCTGGCCGTACAGGTCGACCAGGCGGCGACCGGCCGCAACGTCCGGCGTCTCGCCCGCCAGACCTCGCACCAGTTCGTCGGCCGCCATGCCGAAGTCGCCAAGCGACTCGTGAATCAACGACATTTGTGAGGCCGCCAATCCACCGCTCACCTTCAGCAGCGTGCTCAACTCATGCTCGACCTCTCCCTGTGTGGCGAGCTTGGCCGCGGCCTCCTCGTACGAGCGATACAGGCGCAGGGCGGCAGTGAGGTAACCGTCTTCGCGCAGCAGATCAGCCAGCCGATACAGAGCCAACGCCCGGACGTCCTCACCGCCGTTCGGCGTGCAGGTCTGAGCGACTCGAACTTCGGCCACCGCTGCCTGCGCATCGCCGTCCTCAACCGCGGCCAACGCCAACAGGTAATGCGTTGTCGCGTCGCGTGGGCGCAGATCAGCAGCCTTCCTGAGGTGCGTGCGGGATCGTTCGATGCTGCCGGCCGCCCGCAGCACGCGGCCCAGGGCCAAGTGCACTTCAAACGCATCCGGGTCTGACTGCAGGGCCCGTTCCAGTTCCAGGCCCGCCTCGGTATAGCGCTGCTGGCGGTAGAGTCGATTGGCCTTCTCGATGCGGCGCTCCGCCCGCCGCGACAAGGGGCGTTCCGCGACAATCGGCTCGCCCACTACGACGGGCTGCGGATCGATCTCGTCGAGCTTGAGGAAGGCTTTCGCCGGGTCGTAGGCGGCTTGGACGGACTGCTGGCCGGGCGCTGCAGCCGCCGACTGGGCACCGGTCGTATGGCACCCGGTCGCCAGCACCAGCCACGCAAGCAGAGCACCGGCGACGCTGCGGCCACGGGTGCGGAACCTGATCCGCGAATCTTCGTTCTGGTGAATCATCGAGCCCCGGGAGTCTTCTTGGTGCGCCGGGCGGTCTTCTTGCCAGCGGCCTTCTTGTTCGTGGCCTTCTTCTCTTTCGCCGCTTTGCTCTTCTTGGCCTGCCCCTTGGCCGACTGCTTGGCTGCCCGCTCGGCGTGTTCCTCGACCAGCTTCCCCATGGCGTCGCAGAAAAACCGGCCCTCAGCGGCGGGGATGTTGCGTTCCAGGAAGGCCTGCACCTCCGCCACACTGGCCGCCTGGTCCACCAGGTCCGCCGCCCGAAGGGCCTCCAGCAGCGGGTTGCTGACCGGAATCGCGTGGGCGCCCAGGCTTCGCATCAGCACCAGTGCGACCGCGAACGGGGTCGCCCCGTTGAGTGATTCCAGGTACTGCCGCGCCTCCCGGCGCCCGCGAGTGCTGAGCGACTCGAGGCTGACACGGTGCTCCCGTTGAAAGATGTCATTTAGAGACCGCCGTATGTTGCGTGCACACTCCGTGCTATTGGGCACTGACCGGCGTATCACGGCCGCAATCTCGTGCACCGAGGACACACGCACCTCGTTCAGATCGATCATCTGGGCGGTAAGCTGGCGCAGGGCCTTGGCGGCATCCGAAGAGTCACCCTCCGCTCCCAGCAATCCCAGCATGAGTTGCTCGAGCGGATCGACCAGCTCCGGCGGATCCGGAGAAGCATCGTCCGTAGCGGCGCCGCGCAGGCGCTTGTACACTTTCTTGACCCGCTTGGCGTACTCGGTTCCCCCTTTCATGTTCCGTCTTCCTCGGGAGCGTCGGGGTCATCCGGGGGCGCAGCCGCGTCCGCCGGGCCGTGTTCTTTCATGGTCTCGTCAATGATGCGCATAGTGTTGGCCGCCTTCTTGAGCGAGTCGTCAAGCAGGAAGCGGACCTCGGGACATCGGCGCACGGTCAGTTGCCGGGCCACCATCCGCTGCACGTGACCGACCGCGTGAGTCAGGCCGGCCAGCGTCCGGCGTGCCTCCGCCGGCGCGCCCAGCACGCTCACGTACACCTTGGCCAACTGCAGGTCGCCAGAGACCTCCACCCTGGTGACGCTGGCCAACGGCGATATACGCGGGTCGCTCAGCCGGTGGGCCATCGCCTCACCGACGATGTTGCGAATGGTGCTGGCCATCTTGTCCACGCGATATGATCGCATTCGCCGGATGAGTCCTATCAGAAGGTCTCGCGTTCGTAGTCGAGCAGAGAGGCGCCGCCCTGGCGGCGGACAAGTTCGACGATCTTGTCCAACTGGGCGTGGATGGAGGACGTCTCCGTGCCTACCACGGCCACGCCGAGTTCGACACGCTGTCTCGAATCAAGCGCCCCCACCTCCGCCACCGAAGCGTTGAAACGCCCCGCTATCCTGTCCTTGATACTCCTGACGACGCGCCTTTTGTCCTTGAGCGAATGCGATTCGTAGACCGCCAAGTCTATTCTCAGCACGCCCACGATCACGCCGAACACCACACCTTCGGGCCATGGACGATCAGGGCCCTCGGCCGCCCCTGCGCCGGCCGGCCCCCGGCCGCGTATCTTCCACTTCTCTGACCGTCACCGCGCCATCGACCGGATGAACCAGGAAGCGAAGATAGCCCCCCTGGTCATCGAGACGATACATCACCTTGCCCACGTAACGCAGGGCATCGGTGATCAGCTTCCAGTCGGTCTTTGGCACGCCCGGATAGAAGGACAACTCCCACTTCGTTTCCTCGTCGTTGACACCGTAGGCCCCCTTGTGCGGCAGAAACGGCATCAGCTCAACCAGCGGGCGGTCCGGCAGAAACAGCGCCGTCACCGGCACCCAGTCTCCCTTGACCACCTCTACCTTGTACTTTCGCACCAGGTACACCGGCTTGTTGGGCAGCTCGACGGTCGTGACCTCTTCCGCGCCGTCGGGGAGGAAATAGTCCCTGAGTTCACGATCGGGGGCCCCCTGCCGAATGCGTGCACTGAGCGCGTCGTAGCCGGGATAGTCGCGCAGCCGCAAGTCGTTGATTCGAACCGCCACGGCTATCTCGTAGAGCCCCGGTCCGGGCTCCAGCTGGTTGTCCGGATCGCTGGCGTACGCCTGCTCGGCCTCGGGATCATCGAAAATCTCTTCCGGGGCGTCAGGCGAGCATGCCCGGAAGCGCACCATCGCTCCGGGCGGGACCGAGTTCACGTAGATACCACCGCCGTTCTTCTTCTCCAGCTTCTTGGCCAACTTGCTGGCCAGGCCGATTCGGCCGCGCTGCTTACTCTTGCGGCGATCGCTGCCGCGTGAGCTGCGATCCTCGGAGCGCTTGGCGCTCCGCTCCTCGCGCTCCTCCTTCGGAACGCGATTGCTCACGTCCTGCCACGCCTGATACCCGTACTTGCCCGCCACAATCAGCACGATGATGATTATCGCGGCGTAGCCCATCTTCAGGGCCAGGGCAAAGGGATCGAAGCCGCCGCCGCCGGCGTCCCTGCCGATCACCGCCGGTTTGGGCTTGGTCTGCCGGCGAATCTTGCTCGCGGTTCCACCCTTGGTCGAGCCTCTGCCCCCACTTCCACCCGAATCTACCTCTGAGAACAGGAAATCGAGGTCATCCTCGTCATTCTGGGGGACTTGAGCTTCTCGCCCGCAGTACGAACACCTCACCACCTTGCCTTCGTCTTCGTCCTTCGCCCGGATGGTGTGGCCGCACTCCGCCTTGAATTCGATCATGGGTCCTGCCGCCCCCATCGGGGGTATCTACCCTGATACCCTCTACAACGAACGCGCAATCTTGACGATCTCGTATGCCTCTAGGACGTCACCCTGCTTGATGTCGTCAAATCCCTCCAGACGGATACCGCACTCCATCCCCATCCGAACTTCCTTGGCGTCATCCTTGAATCGCTTAAGAGAAGCAATCTCGCAGTCCTCGCGCATCACCACGCCCTCGCGGACCAGCCTGAGGGTGTGGTCGCGAGCCACGATGCCGTCGGTGACGTAACAGCCCGCCACGGCGCCGACCTTGCTGATCCGGAATACCTCGCGCACCTCCACCGTGGCCCGCTGTTCGCGCTTCTCCTCCGGAGCCAGCAGGCCCTCGAGAGCCTTGACCACGTCCTCGATCACATTGTAGATGACCTTGTACTCGCGGACGTCTACGCCGTGCTCTTCGGCCAGCTTGCGCGTGGTCGAGCTCGGCGCCACCCGGAAGGCGATGACGATCGCGTCGGACGCGTCGGCCAGCAGGACGTCACCATCCGTGACAGCCCCAACCCCGGCGTGTCGGATGACCAGAGTGACCTGATCCTTGGGCAGTTGCCCCAGGGCGTGACGCAGGGCATCCACCGATCCGTCGACATCAGCCCGGATGATTACGTTCAGCTCGGGGATCTCGCCGGCGTCGCGCTGTTTGAACACGTCCTCCAGCGAACGGGCCTTCTGCGTCTGGCGCTGGGCCTGACCCCGGCGTTCCTGGCGTATCTCCTCGGCGATGGCCTTGGCTTGTTGCGGCGACTTGAGGCAGTACATCCGGTCCCCGGCCGACGGCACCTCGTCCAGCCCCCAGACCTCGCAGGGAATCGACGGACCCGCCTCTTTCAGACGCTTACCCTTGTCGTCCAGCAGAGCCCGCACTTTGCCGTAAGCATTGCCGCAGACCACGGTCATCC
>JANQGB010001209.1 GCA_028277545.1 Phycisphaerae bacterium
CGCTGACCCCACCGCCTCACTGCCATACCCAGACCCAGGCGCCACCACGAGTATTGGTCGGACCAGGGCTTGACCTGCAGCTCGTCCAGGCGACGCCGAGTCATTGGGTCTTCTCCTGGGCCATGGCCGCCAACGAATCGCACACGCGAGGCGACTTCGCGGTGTGGATCGAGTTGAAGGATCGCGCCGAGTTCATCGTCCAGGAAGAGCTCGCGGAGATCAGCCTTGACGGCCGACCAAGGGAGACGTTCAGAGGACAAGTGTTTGTTGTCCCCGACGCCGCCCGGAAGATCACCGGAGCCATGGCGAGAATGGCGCGGTGGCCGTAGACAATGGCCTCTCGGGAACAAACGTCGCTCTCGGGAACAGACAGGCGACCTCGTACCGACTGGTGCGCCATGACCACCCCGCGGAACGTTGCCGGGATCCGAAGAAGGCGGGCTGGTTGACGCAGGTAATTATTGCGGTTATACTTTCATGCTCATCTCTAGATCCAGGAGGAAGGCACAATGAAGACTCACGGCTCCGCCTTGGTTGTTATTCTGTGCTTAGTGATCACTCCTGCAGTTGCTGGCTTCGACATCTGGGAGGAGGGCCCGGACGATGACCAGTTCTCAGACGACTGTCTCAGTCCTACCCTGCTCAGTCCAGAGGTGGGATTCAACAGTATCCGACTCTGGATCAGCGAGGGCGAGGAATACGACACCTGGGCTTTCACTCTGCCGCAAGATTGGACCTTGGAGGCTATCATTCTCACGGAACGGACTCCGGGATTACGCGAGGCGGAAGCCAGTTTCTTCTTCGCCAAAGACGGCTTCCTGCAGTGCCCACCCTCCGTCGAGGAGTTGTATGGGTGGGTCGTGCTTAGTGAACCAGACCCGGCCGACGACCTCCTACCGCTGCTGAGTGAGTCAGCAGACAGATTCGACCCACCGTTGGGCGCGGGGCACTGGGTGTGGGCCGTCAGGTGTGATGATCAGGCTGGCTGGTTCGGCATGGACTTCAAGATCAGTCCCGAGCCGTCCTCACTTCTCCTGCTGGGCGCCGGCAGCCTGTGGCTGTCGCGCCGCAGACGCTAGACGAACAGAGGGCCGGGCAGTCTCACAGAGACGCGCCCGGCCCTCGTGCGTTCAACCGATCGACCTACGCCGGCAGGCTATGGCAGACCGGCGCCCGTCTCCGTAGTGGCGGGACAAGGTCTTGTCACTCAATCATCCCCGTTCGGGCACTCGTCATAATACACTGTGGTCGCGCTACCGTTCTTCGCCGTCACACTGTCACATGCGGACGTAGTGTCAGGACCGTCGCTGTAGTAGTAGACGTGGATTGCGCCCTGGATGTCCTTGTAGCAGTACTCGCCATCGTAGTCATTGGCGTCGACGTACGGTACGGTCAGGCGGCGCTCAAAACCGGCCAGTCATGAGCGCTTGAAGATCGGCCATCTTGAGGAGGCGAGGATTCGCCTGCGAAGCCTACGTAGCCAGCGGTTGGCTAGGGAGGCTCAGCATGGCGAATCAGCTCAAGATAGTCAGAGATCACATACAATCGGCCACTAAGGGTCACTTCAACACCGTCCGTTTTGGGCAGGCGAAGGTTCGCCTATCAGCTAGTTCGACGCGTGGTGCGTTGGAGGCTGAGGTACGGCGAACGAACTCAAGATGGCGGATCAAGCAGCAATCATCGGCTTATGGCGACGACGCTGACCGCACCGAAGAACTGGTCACCGCCTGGCATCGCGGCGCACCACCTGCGGCCTGCGGAGTACATACTGCGGAACGCCAGGCGACCGCGGGTGCCCCTCCGTCACCCGCCGGTCCCGCGTTCCCGCGGTGCCGCGTTTACG
>JANQGB010001279.1 GCA_028277545.1 Phycisphaerae bacterium
TGAGCAGCAGGGCGAGGCTCTCCCGGTACTGGTCAGAATCCTCCCCGCCTCCGGATTCCGCGGCAATGCGCGTCTCCAGCAGGCCGACTATGTCATCTAGCTTGCCCCGCATTTCTTCAAAGATGCTGCCGGATCTCTGATGAGCTTCTCGCCGGGCATGCTCATTTTTCGCCATGGTGAGGGAGGATTGTGCAACCGATCGGCTCTTCTCTTGCCAGTCAGAGAACGAGGGCTGAAAAGCCGCGTACAGCCCGGCCATCTCCTCGTCGAACGCCGCCGCTGCTTGCCCGGTTCGATCGTCAACCTGCTGTATGTTACTCTCGTTGTCCGCGTCCAGCCCAGCCAGAACCTCCTCGTCCAGTTCCTCGCGGGCCTGCGTTTCCGCCAGGTACGCCTGGTAGGCATCCCGATCCGCGTTGAGCAGCAGTTCGATCGCGCCGCTATACTGGTTCAGCAGGGGAACGTCCTCCGCTATTACGGGCAGGAACGTCTCCTCCGTGGCCTGCGCGGTGCTGCCGGATATCTTCGAGAGGTTCCAGGCCCCTACGCCTACCAGCAAGGCCAGTCCTGTGAGCTGCAGTGCACTGAGCGCGGTGATCTTCCCTTTGATGGTCATTCGACGTCTCCTCAACGCTGATCGTCCTGCATCGCCGTTGTTGCGACCGGCAGTGATTCGGGGGCACTAGGTGAGTGATAGGCCCCGTCCCGCGAACGAACCGCGGCCACCGGTCGCCTCGGTGCGGGTGGTGGATCGGTTCACGCCGGGAAACTGTTTAGTTGTCTGCAGTGAAAATTTGGGCGGGAGTAAACAGCCCGATAATCGCCGGTGTATCCGGGCCGGCAGGCAGGTCCGATAAGCCGTGCCGGGGGCGAGCTGTGGACCCGGCACAACAGAGAAAACGCGTCTCCGGGCATGCCTGGCAGCAAATAGCGAGGTGCCGGGGACACGTTACTCTCCCAGGAACTCCGTGACCGCCTCGCGACGGCTGCTCACGTGATCCAATAAGGTAGCCAGCGCCGCGTAGAATTCGTCCGAACTCGACAGGAAGGTATAGCCGGGCTGCTCTCCATCCGATCCGGCCACAAACGGTTCAATCAGATCGTGAGCGTCCTGGATAAGTTGCTGCGTCGCTTCGACGGCAAAGGCCCCGTCGATAGTATCGCGAACGTAGGCTCGGTACAGAGCCGCGTACTCGGAGTCGTCTATCAGGTAGCGAATCAGAGGCCACTCCGCGCCTACTTCCACCAGCCCCAATGACAGCGGTTGGCGCGGGGCGCCGGCCTCGGCGGACATCAGCGCCTCGTTATTATCCCACGGAATCCACACCAGGCGACCGTCGTCCTCTGGATCACCGTAGAGGTAGTAGTTCTGCGGCGTGTTACCGTACGTGTCCCAGTTCTGGATGACGGTGTTGACCGCCAGCCAGTGAATGAAGACGTCGGCATCAAAGTACACCTCCAGGCCCGCACGCCAATCGGCGGCGTTAGAGCGTTCGGCATGAAGGGCTTCCATCGCATTCTGGACGTCGCTCCAGTCTGCCTCGTCCTCGTTACTCTCCTTGTCGAACGAGTCTTCGTGGAACGCCGTCCAATCAGCGCCCGCGCCGCTGGGCTTGTAGAGGTTGCCGCCGTCGTCACCGAACTGCGCCAGCAGCATGGGGTCGTCCGGAACCTCGGTCATGGTGTACAGACCGAAATAGGTGGGACCTTCGCCGGCGTCGACGTACAGGCGGTAGAACGCCGTTCGCGGAGCGGGCAGGCCGGCCTGCCGGATGATGTCGTGCGACACCTTCTCGCGCAGAAGCGACGGGTCGCGGAAGCCGCTGCCCAATGATAGCTTCTTGAAACCGAAGAAGCGCTGATCGTCAATCTCCGGGTAGTCGTCCTCGAACTCGTCGAAGTCAAGCCGCAGGGGCAGCTTCTTCACGCCCGACCGCAAGGCGCTGACCAGAGATGAGTTACCCTTGAAGCGCAGCCCAACGTGCCACCAGGTCAGTCCATCAAATGCGACGGTGCAGGGCGCCCACATGGGGTTCTCTTCAGTACCGATCGGGCCGCCAACCATCCCCTGCTCCGGCGGACCTGGCGCCTGCGGCGCATCCGGCGCACAAACCAGGGGGCCGTCGTCGATCGACTGGCAGGTTCCGGCAATCGGCTCGACGTCGGGCATGCTGACTGTGCAGAGGCCCCCCAGCTGCATCGCCTCACAGGCCGCCAAAGCCTCTTCGGGCGGGTCGAGCGGGGGAAGCTCCTGCCCGACCGGGCGGCCGGGCTGCGTGGGACCGCCGGGGTCGCCCCCGGGCGGCAGAAGCCCAGGGTCGCCCGGTGCGGAATCGCCGTACAAGGCTTCCAGGTCCTCCTGCATGGCCTGCCAGTCCTCCGCGGCGATGGTCAGGTCCAGGCGGTTCACCTGGTCTTCAGGGAATACGACCGTGTAATCCGGCGGAACGTCGTTGCTGTGCGTCTGCTCCGTCCAGCCCTCAGGGCGATCGTCGTCGCCTGAAGACCCCTCGCCGTCACCGGAAGCTCCATCCGCTGAAGCGCTGTCCGTCTCGTCGTCGGCCTCCGATGCACCTTCTGCGGCGGAGTCCTCGGTCCCGTTCTCGGAGCCCGCCCCGTCCTGTGAGGAACCGTCCCCGTCCGCGGAGTCGTCCGGTGCTTCCGTAGCCTGGCTGCCGCCGCCGGAGGACGACGTGCCGCACCCCAGGGGCAGCAGCGCGGTGCCGATGATCAGCGCGATTACCAGGCAACTGCCAACACTCAAGCCGGACTCGTTCATGTTTCACCTCTGGGCCGTGATCGCTGGCTGGCCAGCCGACTACCCGGCACGGCTGCTGCCGCGCGGGCTTCGAACTCCCCATCTTTTCAAACGCAGACAGTGCCTTGAAGTCTACAGCAGAACTCCGCCACCGGGGAGGAATACGCTCGCCGGGCGGACGCCCAAGGCATCCGCCCTGTTCAGCACGGTCCTCCATCAGGATATCGTCCGTGAGGTGACGAAGATTGAGTCGCCACTGCCCGGTCGCAGGGTCAACACGCCCATCGCGACCCAGTCACCACAGCTTCGTCGCTGACACCGGGCATTACCGCCGCGTCCCAGCCCAGGTTCCCGGCCGCGGTCAATGGGACAACGCACGCCGGATCGCCGTCGCTGGCGAACCGGCGTGCGCCGGCCATGCGGTAATACGAATCCGTGCGTTGAACGCTAGAGTGCCCCGCCGTGTCCCTTTCCGTGTCGGCGCGGGCCTTTACCTTTGCCGCGGCCCCAGTGGTCACGGTGCCGCTTGCCTTCCTTTTCGCTCATCTCCGCAACCAGGGCATCGAACTCGGGCTTCTGTTCCTCGGTCAGCAGGGCCGCGATCTTGGCCAGCGTGCTGTCGATGACCTCCTTGCCCGGCGTGCCCACGATGGTCCGCATCTGCTCGTGAAGCGCTCGAGCCGTCTCTTTATCCCCTGCCTGCCGGGCCTCCTTGATCTGACCGCGAAGGGCCTGCAGTTCCTCGCGATTCTCCTGCCGGGCGGTAGCCAGGCTCGCCTGGGCGGCCTTCATGGCCTCGACGTGCTCGCTGGCGATGGTCTGAAGCTGTTGCTGCTGCTCCTCGGACGGGCTGATCGCTTCGGACAGCCGCCGCATGAAGCGATGGATTCTGAACTTGCCGCCGTCCTTGCCCGGCCGGTCACCGAAGCGGCCCTTGCCCCCCTTGGCCTGCCGCCGCTGCTTGTGCTCTGCTACCAACTCCTGGAACGCCGGAAGCTGTTCGGGCGTCAGCACGGCTGCGATCTTGTCATGCGTCTGGCGCATCAGCTCTTCCCGATCCTGGCCGGCGATTCCGCGCATCTGGTCGCGAATCTCGCGGGCCCGCTGCCTGTCCCTGGCTTCTCGCGCTTCGCGCATCTGTTCGCGAAGAGCGTGCAGCTCCTCGCGGTTCGCCTCCATGGCCTGCTTGCGTTGGGCCCGGGCATCTTCGGCTGCCTGCCGGTGCTCGGCTGCGATGGCCTCCAGCTTAGTCACCTGCTCTTCGGTCGCGTTGACAGCCTGGGCGACCTGTTCGACGAACTTGCTGATATCCCCCGGCGGGCCATGTTTCCCGCGTGGGGGGCCATCGGAATCGGAACCAGTACCGGGCGGCATGGTCAACACGCTGGCCAGCATCATCGGAATCCACAAAGTCATAGGTCAATCTCCTTGGTTAGGGTTCGGTTGTCTCAACGTCCTGGCCGGCTGATCCTGCCGGCCTCTGCTTCCACATAAGAGATAACGCTGATCCGCCTGCTCTATTGCCGCCGGAGCGAACTTGCCCCGCGTCTTGCAGGCTGAGCGTCTGCCGGCATGTCTTAACTCCGCGCATTTAAGGACCTGTATACCAGCCCAGCACCCGCTGGAAGCGTTTGAAGTCCGCCAGGTCCACGTCACCATCACACTCGTAATCGAAGATCTCACATCCGGAGGTCAGCTCCTCCTCCGGGCCGGCCAGGCAGGCTGCTAACTCGACATGATCGGCCAGGTCAGGTATCCAGTACCGCGGTGCCCGGGGGACGTTCGCAGGATGATCGTAGTCCCAGACCGTCGTCCCCTCCTCGCTCACCTCAAAGACGTATCCACTCTGCGCCGCACTGATCAGAGTATTGCCGTTGGGCAGGCGGAAGGCTCCACACTGGGTCGCCCCGGCGTAGAAAGTGCCCGCATCGCCATAAGTCCACCAGGGTGCGGCGGGACCGAAGGCCTCTCCCGGCACGATGGTGTAGTGTCCGTTCTCGTCCCGCGGCGTGACGATCTCCGCGACGGTGGAATAGTCGTTGAGCGTGCCCGCGCGGTCTCCGTTGTTGAACGCCAGCAGGTGACCCGCACCTGGCAAGCCTGGATCGATCCAGTTCACGCCATGGACGACGTGGAAATACTGATCCGCAGCCGATCCCCGATCGTATATCTGCGGATTGCCCCAGCGGTACAGTATGTCGCCGCCCATACCGCTGTTCCCACCGGTGTGACCGGCGGCCTCTGCGGTCGTCGTGCTGTGGTCGATGACGTAGATTTCGTTCAGGCTGCGCGAGCTGAACACGATCTGGTCCAGGTCTTCGTTGTAGTCGATGGCGTTGGCGTGGACCCAGTCACCACTGACCGGCGAGCCCCCGCCGACCGCTCCGGCGTTGATATCCAGCAGCTCCGGGTGGTCCGCCACCACACCGTAGTTGTCCTTGGTGGGGTCAGCATCCTGAACCAGGTGGTCCCAGAGGTGCCACTCCCAAACTACCTCCCCTCCCGTTGCCCCGTCCGGTTCGATCTCCACGATGAGAGTCGGCCACATCTCTCCGCTGATGCCCTGCCTGCCGGCGGCGATCGCCTCCTGCCTCGTCTTTCGCTCCCAGGCAATTAACAGGACGTTGCCGTTTGGCAGCGGCTCGATATCGTGGTGCTGCTGATAGTCGTAGTTCGCGAAGGTGAAGTCCCAAAGCAGGTTGTCGGCGGCGTCGAGTTTCTGGATTCGTCCACCCACCCCACCGCCCTGAAACTCACCGCCGCTGACCTTGCAGGGCCGGACCATGGAGCCGTCCGGCAGCAGGTAGGCGATGCTCGCCGGCCGGTCGGCGCCGTGCCAGGTCTTGATGGTGGCCCCATTCATGTCGATCAGGAAGCTGTCGCTGGAGTTCAGCGGCGAAACCAGTGTCGCCCCTTCGAAGGCCTCCTGTCCATTGACATCGGTCGCCAGAAGCAAACCGGCGACCGTCGCGAGCATGGTCCTGAGCATTCTGAAATCCCCTTCCGCAACCTCAGGTCTACTGGCCCCGGCACCATCAGGCTTGGCACCGCCCTGGCGTGCCGGCTGTTCGGAAACATTGGGATCGATCCACCAGCTCGCCCGTCCCGGCCGGACGGTCGTGCGAGAATGTCGATCTTCCTGTAAGGATAAACGACCGCCGAGGCCAATCGTCTACTGGAATGCCCAAGTTCGGCGACGCTTTATCTCGCCATAAGCGATGACATGGCGCCGGGTAGGTACGATAATCAACCGGTGGACGCTCGTCGATGCTTCTCTGAGTCAGCCCGACGTCTCGCCTGAGGGCAAACAGTCCAGGAGGTCTGTGGCGCCGAGCGAGGACGGCGCCGGAGCGCCGGGCAATAGCAGGTGGCAGAGAATCGTTGTAGACAGTACGGGGCAACTTCCGTTTCCAATCTATGGAGCTTTGGATGGCCCGAGCCGCAGAGGACTCCGCTGACTTGTTGAACCGCGTCAAGGCTGGTGACGAGCAGGCCCTGGCTGAGTTGTTCTCGCGGCATCGGGAACGGCTGTGGCGGATGGTGCGCTTTCGGCTCGACCGGCGTCTATCGGGCCGGGTGGACGCCGACGATGTTTTGCAGGAAGCATACCTGGATGCGGCCAACCGGGTCAGCCACTTTGCGGACGACTCGTCCAGTTCATTCTTCGTGTGGCTGCGTATGATAGTGGGACAGACACTCATCGACGTACACCGCCGGCACCTGGGTGCGCAGATGCGCGACGCCGGCCGGGAGATCGCCGCCCAGGCTCCCCGTTGCTCGCAGACCACCACCGTATGCCTGGCCGCCAATCTGCTGGGACACCTGACCTCGCCGACGCTGGCAGCCCGCCGGGCGGAAGTTACCGCCCGCCTGGAGACCACTCTCGACGGCATGGACCCGATCGATCGCGAGGTGCTGGCCCTGCGGCACTTTGAGGAGCTGACCAACAGCGAGGTGGCCGAGGTTCTGGGCATCAAGCAGAAGGCGGCCAGCATTCGCTACGTGCGGGCCTTACGGCGGCTCAAGGACATCCTGGCCAATGCGCCGGGCTTTGGTGACGACTATCAACATGGTGTCTAAGATACGGCAGTGAACGCGGGGTGTCACCTATGGCTGACCCGGATGCGGAGCGAGATCCCATAGAGGTACTGGCGGCCGAGTTCATTGAACGTCAGCGGCAAGGCCAGCGCCCAACCGTGGAAGAGTACGCCCGCCAGCACCCCGAACTGGCGAACGACATCCGCGAGCTGTTCCCGACCATAGTTTCCGTAGAACAACTCAAGGCCGAGAAAGAGCTGTCGTCTGGAGGGCGCGCCTTGGGCCGCGGCACCGGACTCGATCGCCTGGGTGACTTCCGCATCATCCGAGAGATCGGCCGGGGCGGAATGGGCATTGTGTACGAGGCAGAGCAGGAGTCGCTGGGCCGACACGTGGCTGTCAAAGTCCTGCCCCGACACGCCCTCCTGGACCCCAAGCAATTGAGCCGCTTCCAGCGGGAGGCTCGTACAGCCGCCAGGCTGCACCACACCAATATCGTTCCGGTCTTCGGCGTCGGCGAGCAGGACGGCTATCACTACCTGGTCATGCAGTATATACGAGGCGTCGGACTGGACGAGGTCGTCCGGCAACTCGAGAGCACCAGAGGACGCGGCGAGAACCGCAGCGCTGCACCTGCGGCCGACCGAGCTTACCCCGCTGCCATCCGGACAGGTGAGGTACGCGATGTCGCCCGGGCGCTGCTCGCTGGCAGCTTCCAAGCTGAAGGTGAGCCGGGCTCCTCGCCCGGTGGCGCTGATGACCTTGTAGATCGGCGCGGCGCGCACCAGCAGTCGGTCATCCTCACGGATTCCGGTGGCTGCGACTCAGCCGACAAGTCCATCGCCGCCCGCCCAATCGGCGCGCGATACTGGCGAAGCGCCGCCCGAATAGGACTGCAGGTGGCTGACGCTCTCGAATACGCTCACACCCAGGGCACTCTGCACCGCGACATCAAGCCGGCCAACCTGCTGTTGGACACGCGGGGCGTGGTTTGGGTGGCCGACTTCGGCCTCGCCAAAGCGGCAGAGCATGACCTGGTGAGTCAGACCGGCGACGTGGTCGGCACGCTGCGCTACATGGCACCCGAACGGTTCAGCGGACAATCCGACGCCAGGAGCGACATTTACAGCCTGGGCTTGACACTCTACGAGATGATCACGCTTCGACCGGCCTACGATGACGCCGACCGCAGCGCGCTGATCCGCAGTATCACCCACGGCACAACTACACCACCGCGCAGGCTCGACGCCAGGATTCCCCGCGACCTGGAAACAATCGTGCTCAAATCGACGGCCCGCGATCCGGCGCACAGGTATCAGACCGCCGCCGACCTGGGCGCCGACCTGCAGCGTTTCATCGAGGATCGGCCGATCCAGGCCAGGCGGGCCACTCCGCTCGAACGCTGCTGGCGCTGGTCGAAGCGTAACCGCGCCGTCGCCGCTCTTACCGGTACTGCGGCGCTGTTGCTGATGCTGGTAGCAGTCGTGGCCAGCGTCGGATTCGTTCGGACCAGGGAAGCGAACCTGGAAGTGCGGGACGCGCTGAACGACGTTTCGACACAACGACGCCGGGCGGAGGCAACCTCGGAGCTGGCCCTGGAAGCCCTGGACACCATCTTCGAGCAGTTCGCACCGAACCGGATGGCGGCGACGCCCGAGCTCACCCTGGAGGCCGCTACGGACGATCAACTCGAGGTGCCCACCCAGCCGGTCCTGTCCAAGGAGGCGGCGGCCCTCCTGGAGCACCTGCTTGAGTTCTATGACCGGCTGGCGGAATCCGGCGACGATGACGCCACGCTGCGTCATAAGGTGGCTGACGCCAACCGCCGCGTCGGAGATATTCGCCAGCGGCTAGGCCACCCGGAGCAGGCCCAGGAGGCCTATCAACGAGCTATCGATCTGTATCGCCAGCTCGAAAGCGAATCGCCCTCAAATACAACGCTCCGTATCGAAATCGCGAGAATCCACAACGAGCTGGCCAGCATGTGGCAGACCGCGGAACGTCCGGATCAGGGGCACGCCTCGTTGCTAACGGCCCGGGCCATCCTGCAATCCGTCACGTCGGGGACGACCGCCTCACCACAGCAGCGCTATGAGCTCGCCCGCACCTACTTCCTTCTCGGAAGGAGAGGTCCGCATTATCCCGGAGACAAGCCGCGGCGCCCGGGACCGGGGCACCCCGAGCGCTCGCCAGGACGGCGAGACACCGGCGGCGGCGTAAAACCCCCGCCAAGCGGTGCCGGTTCAGCTCGGCAGGCGACCTCCAGCCGGCAGGAGAAGACGGCGCACCTGCAGGACGCCATCCATCTCCTGCGCGACCTGGTGAACGAACACCCCACGGTCCCGGACTACCGACGACTGCTGGCACTGTGCTACCGAGATCTTCCTCCTGCTCGACCGGGCGTCGACCAGCCATCCGCCAGCGATGCCACCGACCTGGCAACCGAGATTCTCCAGTCGTTGGTGGATGAATACCCCGACGTCCCGGAGTATCGCTACGATCTGTGCGAGACTTACGCCATGTCGGCCCGCCCCTCCACGGCTTCCGAGGAAGATCCCAGGACCGTTGTCGAACGACTGACAACCGCCCTGAATATCTCAGAGCAACTCGTCGCGGAGCGTCCCAACATTCCGGACTACGCGATGTCGCAGGTGCGCATACGTCATCGCTTGGCCAACACTCTCCTGCGGCTGGATTCGCGCGACGCCGAGAAGCACCTCCGGGCGGCACTCTCGCTGCAAACTTCACTCGTACGGCGTTTTCCAGAGGTGCCAACGTACCGGCTCTGGCTGGCCATAGTGCAGGAGTCCTTGGCCGGGACGCTTCGCGGCCCCCAGAGGTTGGACGAAGCCCGAGCGTTTACAGAGGCGTCCATCGCGACCCTGGGCGAAGTTCCCCCGGACGAAGCCGGAAAGCGCCGTGTTCGCAGCCTGCTGACCCGCAACTACCGGCGACTGGCGAGCATCCTGGACCGGCTGGGTGAAGATCAGCTCGCTGCTCAAGCGTTACAGGAGGCGGAGAAACTTAGCGACCGCGGTACCGCCGCACGCCCCCCCAAGACAGGCCTGCTGCGGAACGATGACACCGAGTGTAAGGGCTACACGCTGTTTGCTCCCTTGCGATCCACGACTTCCTACTTGATCGACATGCAGGGCAGAGTGGTCCACACCTGGCACAGCAACTTGCCCCCGGGCAACGCCGTTTACCTGCTGCCCAGCGGGAACCTGCTCCGGTGCGGGCGCAATAGAGACAACGAGACATTTCACGGCGGCGGGATCGGCGGGCTCATTCAGGAATTCGACTGGGACGGCAACCTGGTCTGGGAGTTCGAATACTCAGACAGCCGTCACTGCCAGCACCACGACATCGAGCCGCTTCCCAACGGCAACGTGCTGATTCTAGCCTGGGAGCGCAAGACCCAATCGGAAGCCATCGCCGCTGGACGGGACCCGGAGTCCCTGGAACAAGGTGAGCTCTGGCCGGACCACGTCATCGAGGTGCAACCGAGCCGCCCTAACGGCGGACGTATCGTTTGGGAGTGGCACGTCTGGGACCAC
>JANQGB010001294.1 GCA_028277545.1 Phycisphaerae bacterium
GGCGATCTGTTCGCCAAACTCCTCCCGGATGACGGAGCGTCGGGTTGGGTATTCGGATCCTCCATTGCCATCGCCGACGGGGTGGTGGTCGTCGGAGCGCCGGCCGAGTTCAGTTCGGCGCCCGGCGCCGTGTACTTGTTTGATGCCACCACGCATGAGCAACTCGCGAAGCTCCAGCCGAACGACGGGGCGGTGGGAGACCGCTTCGGTACGTCCGTAGCGCTCGCCGACGGCATCGTCGCGGTGGGAGCACCGTATGCCGGCGCCATCGGAGCGAATCCCGGTGCCGTGTATCTGTTCGATGCCGCCACGCACGAGGAACTCGCCCAACTCGTGCCGAGCGACGGGGCGGAGGAAGATAGTTTCGGCGTGTCCGTCGCCATCGCCGACGGCATCGTCGCGGTTGGAGCGGAGCGCAAGGATGACGAGGGTCCCGACGCCGGAGGGGCGTATCTCTTTGACGCCGTGACCTTCGCCGAGATCGCCCGGTTCGATAACAAGCGGCGCGGCGAGGGTACGGGCGGCGGCCTGCTCGGCAGGTCGATCGCCATGTCGGACGGCGTGCTGGCGGTGGGTGCGCCATTCGACGACGATGCCCAGCCCCTCGGCGAAGATCATCTGAGCGCCGCTATAGGGGCCGTGCACTTATTCGACATTGCCACGGGCGAGCCGTTCGCCAAGATCCACCCCAGCCACGGCCCACTCTACAACCTGATGGGCACGTCCATTGCGATGTCCGACGGCGTGGTGGCCGCCGGGGCCCCGTTCAATAATGACCGCGGGACGAACACCGGCGCCGTAGACGTGTTCTACGTTAGCGTCTCGTGCCCGGCCGATCTGAACGGCGACGGCTCGGGTGATCTCGCCGATCTGGCTCTGCTCGCCGGTTGCATGGCAGGTGACTCTGTGCCGGCGGAACCTGCGTGCGAGATGGCCGATTTGGACGGCGACGGCGACGTTGACTTGGCCGACTTCGCGGCCTTCCAGCGCGCGTACGGCTGTCCGTAGCGGGCAGGTCCGGCCGAGCGGGTGCGGAATGTCTATCACCCTCCGCTTCGTTCGGGGGCGTCTGTCGAGCAATGGAACTCGCTTGGTGAGGCGGCGCCTGATACCGAGTTAGCGTGCGATCCGTAGATCGGGGCGACCGCGGAACAAGCGACGTCACGCCTCGTAGCGGCCGCAGTAGTGCAACAGGTCGCCGAGGACGAGTCGACAACGAATGCGACGAGAGTCTCAGCGTTGTCGCTGCCAACGCAACGACACGCGAATCGCGAGAATGATCGTCAGTAGGGGCACTCACCCGCTTCTTCCTGCCTAGTTCGATCCCGACGGCCGCGTCGTCGTTGAAATCGGTCCAGAGCGCGACGATGCGACCACGGTCCGCGCACCCAGACCGAGCCGGCGGTCAAGGTCACTCAGCCCCACGACGTCCCCGTAGCGGAGCGTGCCATCCTGGTGCAGAGCCCGCTGCCCGGCCATCGCACTGCCCCGCACCGAGGGGCCTCGCCATCCCCCAGGACGGCCACTGGAGGCGAGTCACACCAGCTGTGCAGCGATCGACCGGACGAAGCGTGGACCTGCACCAGCGGTTGCATCGCGGCGCGGATGTCGACTTCCAGGCTGGGCAATTGGGCCATAGCCAAGAGAGTGTCGCCGGGAGCGGTTTCTGGTCGCGAGAATCTGGCCGTAGGCTGCCGGTTGTCCGGATGCGGGAGAGCGGTACACTACAGGACTGCACCATCAACGGGTAGCGGAGACACTGGGCGATACGGTCCGCGAGAACAGTCAAACTGGAACACCGGTTTCGGCGGTACGACATGCGCCGCTGCGCTGACGCTTTGCTCTAAGGTCGCTTGCGTGGCCCTATAGGCCAATCAGGCCTGTGCGTTCGTTGCAGGCCAAGCGCGTAGAGGTGCCAGTGGAGACCTGCCATGGGTGGCCGAACAAGGTTCTTCTTACTGATTCTGATCATGTCGGCGGTGGCACTTGCCGCCGGCGGTGCCACGCTGGCCCTCCTGTACGATACAGCGATTGATCAGCAGCGGGCACGCCTGCGGGAAACCGCGCAGAGCCGCGCACGCGTTATCGAGGCCGTGGCCGAATACGACCGCCGGGCGCATGCGGAACGGTACCCGCGCGAACAGGCAGAGCGACTGGCCACTGACGCGACGTTGGGCCAGATTCGTGCCGCACACGAACGCTTCGAGGGGTTTGGCGACACAGGTGAGTTCACGCTGGCCAGACGCGACGGCGATGAGATCGCCTTCCTTCTCAGCCATCGGTGGGATACCCCGGCAACTCCGCGGCCAGTGCCCTTCAGCTCTGATCTGGCCGAACCCATGCGGCGGGCCTTGCGCGGCGAGTCCGGAACACTGGTGGGATTCGATTACCGGGGGGCTCGGGTGCTGGCGGCCCACGAGCCGGTGGACGTACTCGATCTGGGGGTCGTCGCCAAGATCGATCTCGACGAGGTGCGTGCGCCGTTCTTCCGCGCTAGTGCGGTCGCGGGTGGACTGGCTCTGCTACTGATTTTCCTCGGAGCTGGGCTGTTCGTACGCATCGGCAACCCGCTCATTCGCCGGCTGGAAGAGGACGAACGGGCCCTGCGGCGTGAACTCGCTGAGCGAACAAAGGCGGAAGCGGCGGCACGCGAGAGCGACGAGCGGTTTCGCCTGGTGAGCGAGGCCACGCGCGACTACATCTGGGACTGGGATCGCGAATCGAACGGCGTTTGGCGGAACGAGCTGTTCTACGAGCGGTTCGGGGAACTAGTGCCCGGCGAGGACTCCTTCGAGTATTGGACGCAGCGCATACATCCCGACGATCGTGATCGCGTCCTGGCGCGCGCTATGCACGCGGTGGAACACGGTGAGGCACTCTGGACGAGTGAGTATCGCCTGCGTCGTCCCAACGGCGAATACGCGGATGTCGTCGACCGGGGCTACGCGATCACGGACTCCCACGGCGAAACACGCCGTGTCGTCGGCGCGATCCAGGACATCACGCAGCGCAAGCAGGCCGAGCAGGAGCTGCGGCGGATTGAGTGGATGCTGCATCCTAAAACAGCGGACCATGGCACCCACAAACCGCCCTACGGCGACCTAGCAGAGCTGAACACCTCGCGTCTGATCCTGGATTCGGTAGGCAAGGAACTGCTCGCTGAGATCACCGCCGACTACATCTCCGTTCTTGGAACATCGGGCGCGATCTACGAAGCGAATGGCGATTACGCCTTGGGGATCTTCTCGTCCGGGTGGTGCCAGTTCCTCGACGCGGCGGCCTACGCGCAGTGCGGCACGGGGCTCCCGGAAGCACTGACCGGCGGCCAATGGCATTGTCATGAGTCCTGCTGGCAAGATGCGTCCAAGGCGGCCATGGATTCAGCATGCCCGGTGGACGTCGCCTGCCACGGCGGAATACATCTCTACGCGGTCCCCATCCGGGCGGGCGAAGAGATCGTCGGGGCCATGAACGTCGGCTGGGGCGACCCGCCGACGGATGATGCCACGTTACGCCAGATCGCCGAGAAGTACGGCGTTGGATTTGAGGTGCTTCGGGAACAGGCCCACGCATACGAATCGCGCCCGCCGTACCTGGTCGCGATGGCGAAACGTCGCCTGGAGACCGCCGCAGTCCTGATTGGCGAGATGGTGCAGCGCCGCCGGGTTGAAGCGAAGCTGAAGGAGCAGACGACGTTTCTCCAGACACTGATCGACGGGATTCCGAGCCCGGTCTTCTGGAAGTCAGCGGACGGAATCTATCGGGGATGCAACCGCGCGTTCTGCGATAGGTTGGGCCGTTCGCGCGAGGCGATCGTCGGCCGAGGGTTGCATGCGCTGTTTCCGCAAGAGGTGGCCGACACGTACCAAGCTGCCGACACAGCGCTCTTTCAGGCTCCGGGGCGGCAGGAATACGAGTACCGTATTCAGCATGTCGATGGCTCCGAAAGAGACGTACTCTATCAGAAGGCGACCTACCTGGGACCAGATGGCGAGGTCGCCGGGCTCGTCGGCGTGGCCACGGACATATCGGAATTGAAGCGGACGGAGGCCGCCCTTCGGAGTAGCGAACAACGGCTCGCGGAGGCGCAACGCATTGCCGGCCTGGGTGACTTCATCTGGAACACGGGGACCGGTGAAGTAAACTGGTCGGACGCGCTCTATGAATTAGTTGGATACGACAAGTCGGTGGAGATCGACTACTCTGAGGTAAACACGCGGATACACTATCCCGAGGACCTGGACGACATTTCGCAGTGGCTCAGCGAAGCCATCGAATCCGATAGCGACATCCTTCCTCCTAAGGAGTACCGCCTCACGCGCGCGGATGGCACCGTAATGCATGTCCGCACCCGGGGCATCATACGGCGCCCCGCTGACGAAGCCCCCGTCGTGATCGGAACGGTCCTGGACATTACCGACCGTGTCGGGGCACAGCGTGCCTTGCAGGAGAGCCAGCGACAGCTCAGCACCTTGATTGCCAATCTGCCGGGTGTGGCGTACCGCTGCGCGAACGACTCGGATTGGACCATGGAATTCATCAGCGACGCTTGCGTCAAACTGACCGGATACCAGCCGGGCGAGTTGATCGCTAACGCGCGCTTGTCGTATGGCAGCGTGATCCGCCCGAGCGACCGGCAGACGGTCTGGGATGTGATTCAGCAAGCCCTGCAAAACCGTGAGATCTTCGACGTGTCCTACCGGATCACACCCGCGGACGGGAGTGAGAAGTGGGTGTCGGAGCAGGGCCAGGGCGTGTTTGACGACAGCGGTCGCGTGGTCGCAATCGAGGGGTACATCGTCGACGTCACTGAGCGAAAGCGGGCAGAGTCGAGGCTGGCGGCCTCCGAGGAACGCCTCCGCTCAATGTTCGATCAGCAGTTCCAGTTCATGGCCATCCTTTCCCCTGACGGAATCGTCCAGGATGTCAATGAATTGGTCCTTCGCATTCAGCACGCTGCGCGTGAGGACTACGTCGGCAAACCGTTCTGGCACTCACCGGCATGGCGGAATCTGCCCGACTGGCAAGAGACCGTGAAGAAACAGGTACTGCAGGCGGCCTCTTCGACTGAGCCCATACTGGTCGAGGACTGCTATCAGACCTCCGACGGCAACGTTCGCTTCGCCAACGCCGCCTACTCGGCGATCCGCGATTCATCAGGCCAGATCAGGTTTCTCCTCGTCCAGGCCACGGACATCACCGAGCGCAAGAAGGCAGAGGAGGCGCTGCGTGAGCAGCATGTATTCTCCGAGAGCCTGATCGAAACCGCCCAGGCCATCATTCTGGTGCTGGACCCCCAGGGTCGCATCGTACGATTCAATCCGTACACGGAGGAACTGACCGGCTATCGCCTGGACGAAGTCAGGGGGAATGACTGGTTCGCAACGCTTCAACAGTCCAAAGACGAGTTAGCGCTGGAGCCCATTCTGCACAACGCTACTGATCGTATACAGACCCGGGGCAAACTGAGCCCGATCATCACGAAGGACGGCCGTGAGCTCCTCGTGGAATGGTACAATAAGACGCTCATTGACAAGGACGGCCAAGCTGCGGGCCTGCTGGCCATCGGGCACGACATCACGGAGCGCACTCGAATAGAAACGGAGCGGGAGAGAAGCCGAAAGCTATTCAGTGATGTGCTGGATGCCATGCCCGATATGGTGTGGCTGAAAGATGCCGACGGGTTCTACTTGATGTGCAACCAGGAGCTGGCAAGGCTCGTCAACTCAACCAAGGAGAGGATAATTGGCGGTACCGACTATGACATCTTCCCGCCGGAGAAGGCCGACTTCTACTGTGAACACGATCGCAAGGCCATTGCAAACAGAGCAACAACTATTAATGAAGAATCGGCGGACTATGTGCACGCCGGCTACAGCATATGGATAGAGACCAGCAAAACCCCCGTGTATGACAGCCAGGGGGACTTGATCGGTGTTCTTGGAGTTGGACGTGACATCAGCAGGCGCAAAGAAGCGCTGCAAGAGAGCCGTGAGAAACAGGCGTTTCTCGACCTGGTGGTGGATCGCAGTCCGGTCCCGATGTGGATTGGAAGTCCCAACGGCACAGCGTTAAGAGCCAATCAGGCGTTCTACAGTGCGCTTAATCTGACTCCCGAGCAGATCGCTGGAAAATACAACCTGCTGCAGGACGACAACTTCAAGCGGGCCGAAATCGTCGAGAAGATCGACCTGGTTCTCCGCAGGCAACAACCAGTGACCTTCGATCTGCTGTGGAAACCTGACCTGGTTCGCGGCGTTGATTTTTCGGGTGGGCGCAGTCTTCACATCGATGCGTCGGTGTTTCCACTGCTGAATCAAGACGGGGAAATGACGCATGTTATAGTC
This sequence comes from Phycisphaerae bacterium, assembly GCA_028277545.1. Taxonomy (GTDB): domain Bacteria; phylum Planctomycetota; class Phycisphaerae; order UBA1845; family UBA1845; genus JANQGB01. Next base: position 6,348 of record JANQGB010001294.1, read on the forward strand.
CAGTGGGTGGATGTCACGGAACGGAAGCGCGCCGAGCAGGAGCTGGCCAGGCACCGCGATCATCTGGAGGAGCTCGTCTCCGAGCGTACGGCCGAACTGGAACGAGTTCATGAGAAGCTGCTCAAGCAGGAGCGCCTGGCTACGCTGGGGCACCTCACTGCGACGGTCAGTCACGAGCTGCGGAACCCGCTCGGCACCATTCGCACGTCGTTGTTCATGATCGGTGAGCGCGTGCGCGGCCAGGAGGCCGCGATCGACGACGAGATCGCGCGGGCCGAACGGGGCATCGTTCGGTGCAATCGGATCATAGAGGAGATGCTCGACTTCGTCCGCTCCAAGGAGATCACGCGAGAGGAAACTGCGGTCGACGGGTGGCTGGCCGGCGTACTCGACGAGGCAACGCTACCGAAGGGCGTTTCCCTGGAGCGTTCACTATCCGCCGGAGTGAGCGTCGCACTCGATCGTGAGCGGATACGTAGAGCTGTCGTCAACCTGGTGACGAACGCCTGGCAGGCCATTCAGGAGCATGAGCCGTCAGGGGGGACATTACGGGTAGAGACGATTGTAGTGGGCGAGCGGCTCGAGATCAGGTTCAGTGACACTGGACCGGGCGTCCCGTCTGAGGATCTGGAGCGCATCATGGAACCCCTGTATAGTACGAAGGGCTTCGGGGTCGGGCTGGGGTTACCAATTGTCAGGCAGATCATGGAGATGCACCAGGGTGGCATTGAGATCGGCAGCGCCGTTGGACAGGGAACAACAGCAACGCTCTGGCTGCCCTTAGCAGAGTGACGTTTGGAGGCTAAGCGTGCTGAGCATGCGGGTACTGGTGGTGGATGACGATCGTGATTTCAACGAAGGACTCGCGGCGTTACTGACTGCCAGCGGTCATCGTGTGGAGTCCGCCTTCAGCGGCCGGGACGCTATCGAGAGACACCGTGACGCCGCCTTCGATCTGGCGTTGATCGATGTCAAGATGCCGGGCATGAACGGCGTGGAGAGCTTTTTAGAGATTCGCAAGATCCGCCCGGCCGCCCGGGTGATCATGATGACCGGCTACAGTGTCGACCAGCTCCTGCGGCAGGCCTTGCAGGGCGGGGCCTACGGCGTCCTCCACAAACCATTCGAACCGCGGCAGCTCTTCGAACTGGTGGAGCGCGTCAAACCGACGGGCGTGCTGATCGCAGATGACGACCCGGACTTCGTGGCCAGCCTCCAAGACGCGTTGAGACACCATGGGTATACCGTGGCGGTGGCACACGACGGCCAAGCGGCTGTCGAACGCGTGCGATCGGACGGCGTCGATGTGCTGATCCTGGACCTGCGCATGCCGTTGCTGAACGGGCTGGAGGTCTGCCTCGAACTGAGGCGCACCGGCCGCGCGCTGCCGACGATCATCGTCACTGCGTACGCGGAGCAGGAGCGCGACGTGCTCGACACGCTGGAAACGCTGTCAGTGGTGGGTGTTCTGACGAAACCGTTCGATCCTCGGCAGGTGATAGAGCTGATCGAGAAGTGCGTTCCGGCTTGAGGCGAGGTGCCATCGAATGACAAATCAACCGGCCAATACCGACAGCCACGTCTGCAAAGGCCGCGTGCTCGTTGTCGATGATGATCGCGACTTCGCCGAAGGCACCAGCCGGCTGCTAGGGACTCGCGGCTATGACTCGTGCCTGGCCCTCAACTGGGATGAGGCCCGGCGCGCCATTCAGGGATTCGAGGCGGACGTCGCGCTGCTCGACATTCGCCTCGGCAAGGAGAACGGCCTGAGCCTGATCAGCGAGCTTCGCCGGGCGAGAGAGGACATCCTGTGCGTGATGATCACGGCTTTCGCGGACATCGAGACAGCGATTGCCGCGGTTCACGAAGATGCCTTCGACTATCTCCAGAAACCGGTAAACCCCCGTGATTTGCTGGCGTCGCTCGAGCGCTGCTTCAGTCATCAGCGTCTGGCACGCGAAAAACGCGCGCTCAAGGCGCAGCTCCAACAGGCGCAGAAGATGGAGGCGATCGGCCGGTTGGCGGGCGGCGTCGCACACGATTTCAACAATCTGTTGCAGGTGATTCTAGCCAACGTGGAGCTTGGCTGCGAGTCATTGCAGACCAAGCTCGACAGGGACGGGCTGCTTAGCCAGTTTCATCAGATCGAACTCGCAGGGCAGCAGGCGTCGGCATTGACGCGTCAACTGCTGTCCTTCAGCCGCCAGGAGACCGCTGACCCCAAGGTGCTGGACCCGAGCCAGATCATCAGTGATACGGATCGGATGCTGCGACGGCTGATCGGCGAGGATGTCAGATTGACGGTGGATCTCGAACCGAATGTCAAGTGCGTGCGGGCAGACGCGGGCCAGTTGGAGCAAGTCATTCTGAACCTCGCGGTCAATGCGCGCGATGCCATGCCCGACGGAGGTGACCTCGAGATCCAGGTTGCCAACGCCGAATTGGACGAAGTGCACTGCGCAGCATATCCAGATGCACGACCCGGGCCGCACGTGATGCTGAGTGTGCGAGATTCTGGCTGCGGCATGGATGAGCACACGCTGGCGAGGATCTTCGAGCCCTTCTTCACGACCAAATCGCTTGGGAAGGGGACGGGCCTGGGGCTGTCTACGGTGTTCGGCATCGTGAAGCAGTCCAAGGGACACATCGCGGTCACGAGCGAACCGAGCGCCGGCACGACGTTTCACATCTACCTGCCGGCGGTCGACCTGCCCGCCCGGGCGGCCGGTGTCAACACGGAGCCACGCAGCGTCGGAGGTTCGGAGACGATCCTCCTCTGCGAGGAC
>JANQGB010001308.1 GCA_028277545.1 Phycisphaerae bacterium
ATCTCGGCGGAGCCCACCAGCTTGACGTAGGCCTCATGGACCAGGGCGGTGGGCTGCAAGGTGTGGCCGGTGCGTTCGCGCCGCAGAAAATCACCGGCCAGGGACCGCAGATTCTCGTAGACCAGCGGGAGCAACTGGCGAATGGCCGACTCGTCGCCGTCCGCGGCACGAGCCAGAATCTGCGTGACATCACCGGGAAGGAACGCACTCACGATCCTATAACCCCTTCAGCGAAAGGCCCTTAAGAGAAGAACATTCTACTCCTCTACGGACCGGGGTTCAAACGTACCTCGTTACGGCCGTCAGGCTGGCGGATCCCGCAGGCAGGCCTGCCGGATTTAGTGATCCCCCGCGGACCTTTTTGTCGCATAGCGAGGGGAAGCGGAGTGGTATTCCGCCATGATTGGCAGCAACGAGCTCAAGAAGGAGCGAACCGATGAGCAGAGATATTCAAAGACTCGGCGTGGTGGGCCTGGTCATCCTGGGAGCGACAGTTCCCGCGACGGGAGAACCGGTATCCGTCCGGAACGCAGAAAACGTGGCCGTCAACCAGCTTAACAGTACCGGTCAGGCCGTGTTGGACGCAGACGCCGTGCTGGGCATCACTCGGGAGCTGGAAGGCGACCTGGACATCTACTACACCATCAACTTCGAGCCGGAGGGCTGGGCGATTATCGCCGCCGATGACGTGGCCTATCCGGTCATCGCCTACAGTGCTACCGGCAGGCAGGCGTATGAGAACGCCTCCCCGAGCTTCCTTGGCTGGATGGCCAACGTGAAAGCGGAAATCGCCCACGCCATCCAGCAAGACAGCCAGCCCTTGCCAGAGGCGTCCGTAGCCTGGGCGACACTGGCCGTGGCCCCCGACGAGTACTTGATCCGCATGGAGGGGCGCGAGCCTGATTCAGGTGTGGAGCCCCTCATCCAATCCACTTGGGGGCAGGGGAAAATGCTGGATGTCTGGCCGTGGACGCACGACGACTACAACACGCAGTGCCCCTGGGAATACACTTCGTTCACCCACGGGACGCGCTGCTACGCCTACACGGGCTGTGTGGCGACGGCCATGGCCCAGATCATGCGTTACTGGCAGTGGCCGCCCTGCACCGATGGCAGCATTCCCGGATACGACCCGCCACACGATTGCGATCACGAGTGCTCGTCGCGTTACGATTGGATGGAGGTCCAATGCGACGACAACTGCTTCTACAACTGGGAGGACATGCCGCTGGGCTCAGACAGCGACGAGATCGCCCGGCTCATGATGCACATCGGGGTCGGTGTGCAAATGGACTACGACTGCGGCGGCTCGACCGCGGGCACCTGCTCCGATGCCCCCGACGCCTACGCGGCCTACTTCCGCTATATAGCGCCTGGGGACTGCACTGAGCGAGCGGATCACCCGACGAACTGGGGCGATCTATTGCGGTCGGAACTCGACGCGGGCCGGCCAGTGCACTATCGCGGAGACGACGGCGGGCCGGTGGGGCATTCCTTCATCTGTGACGGGTACCAGACCTCCGGCTCTGATCATTTCCACTTCAACTGGGGATGGGATGGCGACCATGACGGGTACTACTACCTCAACGACCTGACGCCCAGTTCCTACGACTTCACGATCGACCAGATGGCGTTGCTTGGCCTTCGACCTGACTATCCGGATGAGATGTGGGTGGACGAATCCTACACTCCGCACAGCTGCGGCGGTCATGATTGCGGGTACAACGCATTTAGCGACCTTCAGACGGCCATCGACTGGGCCAGCGGCCCTACGCTCATCCACGTCGGCGATGGCACCTACGGACCGCTGACCATTCTCAAGCCCGACATCACCATTGCCGGAGAAGGGCCGACCACCGTGCTGCTAACCGCGGTGGGACTGGATGACGAAGGCCTCCCCATCACCGTGCCCGCCGTTCGCCTGATAGGCGCCGGCAACGTGCGGCTTGAGAACCTCGCCATCTGGGTGGTGCCACTCAGTCCGCTCAGCGGAGCTGTCGGCCTCGAGTGCTTGGGAGGAGCTGTAACCCTGGACAACTGCGAGATACGCCGCGAGGCCGGCGGCCCGCCGGTGGAGACTATCGGCCTGCGGAGTACCGCCGCCCATGTAACTCTGACCGACTGCTCGTTCGTACAGCCGCTTGGCCCCGTGGCAGTGCCCGGCGGGGGACTGGTGAGCTTCGGTAGCCAGATTCAAGCCGAGGATTGCTCATTCGTGGGCCTTCAGAGCAGCGGGAACGGCGCCGCCCTGTGGACCCAGGCGGGCAACGTCAGGCTGGTCAGCTGCCTGTTCGCGGGGAACTCGGGCCTGCGGGGAGGGGCAGTAGCCAACACCGGCACTGAACAGGAGTTCCACAACTGCCTGTTTACAGGCAACTCCGCGGAAGATCGCGGTGGCGCGGTCTATTCGTGGTCTGCCCCCGAGGGCCAGCCGACATTCGTGAACTGTACCCTGAGCGGAAACACTGCCTTCGAGGGCGGTGGCATCCGTGCGGATGACGGCGTGCCAACAATGGCCAACTGTATCCTCTGGGGTAACACGGCCCCCTTCGGCCCGCAAATCGGGGGCGCCGCGACGGTAACCTACTCTTGCATTGAAGGCGGCTGGGCCGGCGAGGGCAACGTCGCGGTGGACCCGCTGTTCGTCGATGCCGATGGCCCGGACGATCAGTTCGGGACCCTGGACGATGACCTGCATCTGCTGGACGGCTCGCCCTGCATCAATGCCGGAGATGATTCGGCGGTCCCAGACGATGTCGCCACGGACTTCGAGGGGGACGACCGATTCCAGCAGTGTCGGGTAGATATGGGCATGGACGAAACGCCGTTCTTCAATGGCCCGGACTGCAACTCTAATGGCGTGGAGGACGCGTGTGACCTTGCCACCACCCCCACCGTCACGATCGAGATCTTGACCGATGACTACGGTCACGAAACCACCTGGGAGTTGGTCGAGCAGGGCGGCGATGTGGTCGCCTCGGGCGGCCCGTACGGTGACGATACCTTGTACACCATCGTGGTCGATCTCGAGCCGGGCACTTATCACGACTTCACGATCTACGATTCGTTTGGCGACGGCATCTGCTGTAGTTATGGCGAGGGCTACTACAGGGTGTTTGCCGGAGAGGAACTCGTCTGCAGCGGCGGCGATTTCGCGTACCAAGAGACATGCCCCGGTATCGGGTCGGGGGCCGCGGACTGCAACACAAACGGCGTGCCGGACGAGTGCGACATCTTCGACGGCACCAGCCAGGACTGCAACGAGAACGCGATTCCCGATGAGTGCGACGTAACGAGCGAGGACTGCAATACAAACGGCGTGCTGGACGAGTGTGACATCGGGGAGGGGTTCAGCCAGGACTGCAACGTCAACGGCGTGCCGGACGAGTGCGATGTCACTGCGGGGACGAGCCAGGACTGCAACACGAACGGCGTTCCTGACGAGTGCGACATAGCTCATTTCACCTGGAACGTTAGCGAGAACACCACCGGCGTGCCGGACGAGGTCTTTGCAGGGCCTCCGGATGACGACTTCGCCGGCATCGGCGGCCAGATCGTTACTTACGACCTTGGCACTGGACTCGCGCTTGACACCGCTGGACCGGACTTCAACGTTTACGAGGTCGATTACGGCGGCGTGGAGTTCCACAACATCGAGGACGTGTCAGTCAGCGAGGACGGGGCCGACTTCTACTCGGTTGTGGGAACCGAAGGGCCGATAGTGCGGATCACGGGCGATGAGATGCACGGCAACGACGCGTTCGCCCGGTCGTATGACATTAGCGCCGCTGGCCTGAGCGTGGTGCGGTACATCCGCATCGATGGCCTGGACGACGGGCCCGGGGGCGGTACCACCGGCTTCGATCTCGATGCGATCGGCATCATCAATGTGGCCGGGGACTGCAACGCCAACGCCGTGCCGGACGAGTGCGATATTGCTGTAGGGACGAGTCTCGACTGCAACGCCAACCAGGTTCCCGACGAATGCGACCTGCTGGACGGCGGCGACTTCCACGCCGATGGCGATGTGGATCTTGGAGACTTCGAAGTCTTCTACTCGGTGATGTCCGGTCCCTACACCGCGATAACGCCGCCCGACCCGGCTTGTATTGACGCCTATCGCGAGGCGTTCGACTTCGATTTCGATGGCGATGTTGACCTGATTGATTTCACGGAGTTACAAGTCTCTTTTGACGGCGGCGTCTAGTGAGGAAAGAGATATATGTGGTCAGTCTACTCCTTGCCTACCCAGCAAGAAGTAGACTGACCCTTGCTCGAACCATGTCGGCACCCTGCGATCGCGGCAAGACCCCCCTCCCACACGCTGGTCACCCCAAGAGGCCGGGTATTTCATCGCGATAGCCAACGCAATCGCTACAATCGTCACCGGCTTAGCGTGTAATTCCAAACCCACGGGCAGGCGCGGCCCTACCGCCATGACGCCCTGCTCCTGTCGCTTTCAGGTGACCGACAGCGCAGCCGAACATCATCTCCGCGTAGTACGTACATACTTTGAGCGAAGCTAGAGCCTGCGCTATGCAACTCCACGCGGAGTTGGCGCCGCGCCGGCATCAGCGACAGCATGAGCCACTGGAACGGCAAAGGACAAAAGGGGGCAGGCTACTCTATTCCCCGTCGCAGCGGGAGTCATGCAGGAGCTTGATAAAGTAGCCTGACCCCCTTTTTACCCGCCTATTGGCTCCGGTAGTCTGTTTGGCTAGGATAACCAACTCAGGCGCAGTCAATGGCTAGAATCGGTTAGTGGAGGCCTGACATGGCTGGCTGGTTTCGACAGGTCGATGACCTGCTCCGCGGTCGTAGAACGGTGCCCCAACAACTGCGCGCGGGTCGGCTCGACCTACCCCTGCACACCTTCGTTCCACTGGCCGTCGTGCTTGGCGCGATATACGGCTTCTTCATGGGCTGGTACGCGATCCTGCGCGGAGATTCGTGGAACTACATGCAACTTATTGCACCAACGGTGAAGCTGCCGGCTCTGTACCTGCTGACCCTGGTGGTGACGTTTCCGT
>JANQGB010001370.1 GCA_028277545.1 Phycisphaerae bacterium
AGCCGCAGCGCTTGCAGGCCCCGGAGGTAGTGGGTTTTGACCGTGGGCACGGACAGTCCCATCTGTTCGGCGATACGGGCGAACGTACAGTTGTCGTAGACCTTGGCGATCACCGCGGCTCGCTGTCGATCGGTCAGCGCCTCGAGGGCTCGGGCAACACTCAGGGCCGTCTCGCGGCTGGCCAGCTCGTCCGATGACTCCGCGGCGGCGCGGTTGTCGTTGGCCGGTTGTGTGGCTCTGCCTCCGGCGGCGCGGATCACGTCAATGGCCTGATTAACCGTCACCCGCCGCAGCCAACCGATGGCGTTGGCTGGCTTGTCCTTGGTCGTGTGGGCCCGCCACCACTTGATGAATACGTCCTGAGTGACGTCCAGGGCATCGTGATGGTTCTGCAGCAACCGATAGGCCCAGGCGTATACCTGGTGGCGGTGATCCTCGAAGGTGGCTTCAGGATTCATCGGCTTCTCGAATCGCGGCGATGGCCGGCGCCTCGCGTCGCAAGGGACGGGGCGGCCGGCCTGTTCGCCGATCGGCGGCTATTGCTTTTCGACCACCGAGGTGGCCATCAGTACCTGATCACGGTCGTTGAGGCAATCGCCGTCGAACTCCCACTTGATCTCCCCGCCCTCGGCCTGCGCACCGAGGCTGTTGTGTCCGACTATTGTGCCGGGCAGTTGAACGGTGACCTCCCAGGCCTCGTCCTGGAGATCCTCGGTTATGGCGTATCGCTGCCGCTCGCGATCGAACTGTTCCAGATACATGGCCGCCGCCAGCCCGCTCGGGTCGCGCCGGTTCAGTATCTGCGTGATACGTCGCTCGATCGCGCTGCTTACCTCGCGAACGGCATCGGCGATGGCGGCGTCGGCTTCCTCGTCCTGCATCTGGAGCAGCCTGGCCACCTCTTCGAGATCAACCTGCTGGAAGACCTCGGCAATGGCGGCGTGAATTGCCAGCCACTCCTCTTGAGGGAGTGGCGGGTCGAATGACTCCGCGGCGGCCTCGGCCAGGACCAGGGTCTTGACACCTTCGAAGGCCACCACCGCGTTGGCTATGGAGTGGAGATCCTCGTCGGTGAGTTCCTCTGGCTCCTTGTCCTCCAGCTTTTCGAAACCATCTTCCAGGTGTGCCTGCCGGAAGTAGTTGACCCGGGCCAGGTCGCGCCGGTGGTAGATACGCTTGAAGTGGTAGTAGGTTCCGTCGGGGCCGGGCTCGATGCGCAGCGAGGTTGACATCGACAGGGCCAGCTCTGCCAGTTCGGCGTCATCCCCGGCATAGTGCGTCGGAAACTCCTCGCCCGGTTCGACAGTCAGCGTGGCGGTGCGGGTGAGTTCATCCTCGTCATCGCGCGCCTTTTCGACGAGTTCGTCCTTCACGGTCCAGGGACCGGGACTCTCGAGCGAGGCGTCGCCGTCGTGAATGTCATCCGGGGTGCCCTTGAACACTACCTGGAGATCGGCGGTGCCGTCGGGCGAGATGCGGATGGTCTCAAAACGCTTGATGCAGCCCGCCAGGCAGGCGGCGATGGTACCAGAGGCCAGGAGGATGGCCGATGCTCGTTGAACCGGGATAATCATGGGGTTGCTCCCTTTCGCAAAAACTCACAGGCTCGCCGCCACCGGCACGGCCGGCTGGTGGCCACTGGCGGATGTATCTGCCAGAGAAGACGCGGCGGTGAGGGATTTGGCTGACACAATAACGCGACAGGCAGCCTTTTTTCGGCCTGGCTGGTGTCCGGCGGCTTTGAAGGCCTGCCGAGAGGGCGTTTAGTGCGGAAGAATCCACACGCGGTGGGTGGTTGGACCGTCCAAGCGACACTGGACACGGACGGAAGTGGGGGCCGATGGGCGGTTTGCACGCTCTCCAGGGGCGATGCGGAGATTCCGGCACGGAGGATGCATTGGTCATAGCAGCGGGACGCGGTGGCGGCGCTTGCGATCGGTTCGTCGTCCGCGGGTCGTGTGATTGCCCCGCATATCGAGTGATTCGGAGAGGGCCATGAAGAGCGAAGTGCTGTTGGGTGACGAGGCGGTAGCCCTGGCCGCCATGCACGCCGGAATCAAGGGGGCGTTCTCGTATCCTGGAACGCCGGCCACGGAGATCCTCGAGTTCATCGAACGCCGCCGCAAGGGCGACAACGGCGAACTGGCGGTGAGCTGGTCAGCCAACGAGAAGGTGGCTTACGAGGAGGCGTTGGGGGTTTCGTTCGCGGGTCGCCGGGCGCTGGTCAGCATGAAGCATGTTGGCCTGAACGTGGCGGCCGACCCGTTCATCAATTCCGCTCTTACCGGAGCGCACGGCGGGCTGGTGCTGGCCGTCGCTGACGATCCGGGCATGCACTCCTCACAGAACGAGCAGGACAGCCGATTCTACGCCCAGTTTGCGCGACTGTCGGCCTACGAGCCCGCCAACCAGCAGGAAGCGTATGACATGACGCTGGCGGCGT
>JANQGB010001404.1 GCA_028277545.1 Phycisphaerae bacterium
GTTGCAGCAGGTGCTGATTAACCTGGCTGTCAACTGGCTGCCGTCGGCCCTGACCAGCACCGGCGAGTCGGCCGGCAGTTCCGCGGTGATCTCGACGGAAGCGGGCATCACCCGGCGCAGCAGCCGGATCGCGTCCCGGGCGACTTTGATCAGATCGACCGGCGCCTTCTGGGCCACCGATTTGCGGCTGAAGGTGAGCAGCGTCTTGGTGACACCGCTGGCCTGCTGGGCCGCCTCCTCGACCATCTCCAGCGCCCGGGTCACCGGATCGCCGGCAGGCAGTTTCGACTTGGCCATGGCCGTGTAGCCGAAGATCGCCGTCAGCAGGTTGTTGAAGTCGTGGGCTATGCCGCTGGCCAGGGTGCCGACTGCCTCCATCTTCTGGGCGTGACGAAGCCGCTCGGAAAGTTCACGCCGGGCCGTTACGTCCCGCATGATGCCGCGATAAGCCTCGACCTGTCCGGCGCTGTTGCGAACGGCGGTGGCTGTCTCCAGGACCACCAGCTTGCGGCCGTCACGGGTCTTCATGCGGGCCTCGAAGTCCTTGACAAAGCCGTGCTGGGCAAGCTGGTGCTTGAGCCGCTCTCTGTCAGCCTGGTCGTGGTACAGGTCCCGGCCCACGTTCACGCCCAGGAGCTCCGCCTTGGAGTCGTACCCGAACAGCTCCACGCCGGCGGGATTGATGTCGAGAAAACGCCCTGCCGGAGTGCTGATGAACACGGCGTCCTTCGAGGACTCGAACAGGCTCCGGTATCTCTCCTCCGAGACTCTAAGCGCCTCTTCGGCACGCTTGCGATCGGTGATGTCGAACAGCGTGCCCTGGAGCAGGCTGAACTCGCCGGATTCGTCGAAGACTCCCTGGCCGCGCTCCTCGACCCAGCGCCATCCGCCGCTGGCGTCCTTGAGTCGGTAAATCAGCGCGAACTGGCGGCGCTCCGCCAGAGCGGTGTCCACCGCCGGCCAGACATGGGGGGCGTCGTCGGGGTGGATCAGGTCGAGAATGGACAGCTCGCCGTGCAGGAACTCTTTGGCTGGCACTCCGGTCAGGGCCTCCACGCCGTCGCTGATGTGGAGCATGGTGAACCGCCGGTCGTTTCGGCAGACGTAGACTATGCCAGGAATATTACGTACCAGCGTGCGGAATCGCTCTTCGTTCTCCCGCTCCGCCTCCGTGGCCGCCTGGGCGTCCAGGCGTGTGTCCCACTCGGCCAGCACCCGCTGCACGCGATGAGTGAGCGCCTCGAAGTTCTCGCTGGCTTTGGCGACACAGTCCGAGGCGCCGGCCAGCATAGCGTCCTTCGCCGCTTGCTGGTCTACCCGCTCGGTGAGCATGATCACCGGCACGTTGTGGCCTTCGTCCTGAAGCGTCTTCAACAGGTCCAGGCCACTGCCGCCGGCGAGCGCGTGATCCGCCAGCACCAGGCGCACACCGCCGCGGCGAATCCTGCCCAGGGCACGCTCGCTGTCGCGGAAAGCCTCCACAGGGCAACCCGACCCCGATTGCTCGACCGCTTGGCGCAGCAGAGAGACGTCGCCTGGGTTGTCCTTTATTATGATGATCGCAGCCTCGCGCTGCTCCATGACGCACGACCCCCAGGCGTTGACATGCGAGACACACGCTGGTCCGGCACGGCCCGCCTTCACGCCACCTGCTGGCCAATGGACTGAAGCGCCGCCGCCATGCCGGTGCGAGTCCGGCTCTCACGTCGCCGATCATAGACCACCATTGGTCCCCAGTGGAAAGTATACTCGAAATTTGCCGGAGGCTCGCGCTCTACGCGCATGATCCTCGACGGGCAGCCAGGGGGCTTCGTCGGACCGTCCCGCCGGATGCACACTACCAGCGCCATCGGACTGGCTCGGGGGCGTCGAGCCGCGGACCTTACGGGCGGAGGGTCCGTCTGGTGTGCTGCTGTAAAACAAGGCGTGCGGCACCCTGAATATCCTTGGCGCGGTCAAAGGGTGCCGCAGCGAGTGGTAGGCTAATGAGCAAAGTTGGCGGCAGGCCACGCCGCGACATCGCGCCGGCGGGCTTGCCCGATAGCCTGTCAACCAGCGGGGGCCGAATCTCCCCAACGCAGGCGAGGCGTGAAGCCGGCGACTGCCGGCCCCGCTTGCTGGCCGCCCTTCAGCCTGGCGCAAAGGGCGAACAGGTCAGTAAGTTCGGCGAACAGGTCGTCCAGGTACGTGTGGTCCGCGTGGGCCCACAACCGTGCCAGGCGCCCGCCGCAGAAGTAAGCGGTGACATGCCCGCAATGTACCTTGAGGCAGGGCTGCGGGAGATGCTCCTCGTGCGTGTAGTAGCAGGGAGCGGACCGCTTGGCTGCCCAGGCGACGATATCCTGATCTGCTGTCTCAACTAACACGGTGACCTCCCTGCCTCATGCCTGGAGACACCGCCTCGCAGGGAGGATCGTAATCTCCGGTCGCCCGTTCTGATCGATCGACTCTGTGCACCGCGACGGCCAGCACCGGCATCCAGGTCTGAGATCCTGGCCGGCACCGGCGGGTCGACGGCGCAATAATTACGCCGGTTGAGAACAGCGGGGGAAGACTCGGGACAACGCAACGCCATCGTACCACGGGGCGAAGAGCGAGGGGTCATCAAGGTACGCCCTTGTTTACACGGTCGCAAACCCGATGCGCCACGTCTTGTCCGTTGCATCCCACGTCGCCTCGGCCTCCCTGCCTTGGCGTCGTCGTCCACCGCCTCAACCGGCGTGCTCCGGAATACGTAGGAACTCATCGTGTCAGCCTCCATGCCGCTACGTTGTGCTCCGGTCCAACACTTCGGACGCGCCGTCCAGTTCCCCCGGTCGTCGGCCGCCTCCCTGCGGCCATTGTCATCAAGGGGCGTTTAGTGTCCCGGGGGCCCGCCCGATCCATCGTACGGGTTCCCCAGGCGTGGCCGGCGTCCTTGCCGGTCAAACAGACACGTCCGATTTCAGCTAGTCGCTCTATTACTTCTCGCGAGCCAATCCCCGACCCACGATTTACTCCAGCACAGCGAGCCCGCATCGCTCACGTCTTCACCTGGCAGGTGGTGAGTGAACGATCACTCCAGCGGGCAGATCATGCTGCGATGCGATGATCTCTCCGCGATTCTCCCGGCGGCCTCCAAATTGCCGTCCGAAAAGCTCAGCAGGCGAATCCGTGCCTCGTGGTGTCGGGGTCGTCCCTTGCAGGACTACCCAGGTTGGCGAAAGCGAACGATTTGACCCCTCGTCGCCATTCGCAAGTAAAGGTACCCCACATTCTCGGACCATGCCATGGGGAATGTGCCCGAGACTGTGACACACGGCCCTCTAGGCCCGCTGGCACACAGCATAGGGGGGACGACCGCGCTGCCCCCCACAACAGCTAGTCACATGGGTAGTCCACCCCAATTTAACATTGCAGTTTCTTGATCCAGTCATATGGGGCCAAAACCTGACAGAATCGTAGCACAAAGGCCGCGCATTAAGTCGAAAGGCCTCTGCGACGCTTGCGGCGGGTGAGGTAGGCTCAAAACGTACCTTCCAGGCAATTCTGCGGCTGATGATCCGGCCAGGTGACGCGCCGCCTCAGCGTTAAGCTGACCGGATCCGGCCGGGAGCCGGGGGTGGTCGAGGAGGCGTCGGCCGGCCGCAGGGCGGCGGTATGCCGAGCATTGTAGCGCGCGCTACATTCCGACGGACGGAGCACACAGGCGCACGCCGGTCACAGGCTCGGTGCGCGGTGAAGCGAAGCGTGCGGACTTCGCCGACCTGTCAGTTACGGGTCGGCGCGCCGACGCAACCTCACGCCGGGAGATTATCGCCAGGTGTGTCGGGACCGTGTCATAACATGCTGTAACGTCTGCAACGGTCAGGACGATTGTTCGTGCGGACTTTTTGCGCGGTATCTAAAGCGGCCGCGTGCCGTCGCCGATGCATCATGTGAGGCTGTGGGTCTCCGCCCGGAAGGGCGGACAGCCTGGCTTGGAGGATCCGGGTAACGGCGAGCTCGGATCCTCTCTTTTTATGCGCACGCAACGAACCGGCACTGGCGCCGGCCTGATTCGCTGCACCGGGTTGTTTACCTTCGAGGTTAGCGCCTCGGCCGAAATGACGGCGAGCGGCGAGCCCCCCGGAAAGCGGGGCTGCACGCCGGTCGCGCCGTCTGTTGCCCGATGGGGCTGTATGCGTGGAGGACGGTTAGTCCTTCAGCTTCTCGATCTTGCCCTGGGACTCCAGCATCTCGATCAGGGCAACGGCCGCCTCCTGGGGCGACAACTTGTCCGTTTCGATAACCAGCTCGGGCTTGAGCGGCTCCTCGTAGGGGTCGTCGATGCCGGTGAAGCCCTTGATCTCGCCGGCGCGGGCCTTCTTGTAGAGGCCCTTGGGGTCCCGGTCCTCGCAGACCTCCAACGGGGCCTTGCAGTAGACCTCGACGAACTCGCCGTCGCCCAGCAGCTCGCGGTTGTTGTCGCGGTCCTTGCGGTAGGGGCTGATGAAGGCGGTAATGGTGATGACCCCGGTGTCGGCGAACAGCTTGGCCACCTCGCCGATGCGGCGGATGTTCTCCTCGCGATCCTCGGCACTGAAGCCCAGGTTCTTGTTGAGCCCGTGACGGATGTTGTCGCCATCGAGCACGTAGGCCAGGTGACCACGCTGTACCAGAGCGTGCTCCAGCGTGTAAGCGATGGTGCTCTTGCCCGACCCGCTCAGGCCGGTCATCCAGATGAGTACGCCCTTCTGCTTGAGCAGCGCTTCCCGTTCGTCGCGGTTGACATGTCCCTCGTGCCAAGTGATGTTGGTGGCCCTGATTTCCGTCACGGCTTAGTCCTCTCGTTAAACATTCGCCCACTTTGATCTTGACGCAAACGGGGCAGTATAGAGACTTCAGCCCACCGGCTCAACCGCAAGGAGAACCACTTGGCGGCGTCGACGCCATGTCGCAGGCAACTTTCGCTGGGTGCCCCGGTGTGCCTGCTGATGCTGGCGGTCGGCTGCCAGCCGCTACGCTATCAGAACACCGTCCCGTTTGTCGAAGGGCAGATCCGGGCGGCAGACGAGGACGTGGCCACCCTGATGTTCAAGACCATCGTGCTCTATCCCGCCAGGGACATTCTGGCGTTCGACTGGCTGGGGCGGCTGCTGTTCGGTGACGAGGCCTGGAATACCGCCTCTGACAGCATTCCGGACGGCTCGTTTTTCACCAACCGCCAGCCTGACGAACTCACGCCGGCTGCCGTAGCCCGAGGGCCGTGTACGATGACGCCTCCGCAACCGCCGCTGACGATCCGGAAAGTCAAATCGCGGGGCGCCACGCCGGGCTTCGTGGGTACCGACGCGCGGGGCCGCACCTTTCTGTTCAAGCTCGATCACCCGGACTACCCCGAGCTGGGATCGTCCGCCGCAGTCATCGGATCGCGAATCCTGGGGGCGCTGGGCTACAACGTTCCGCCGATCTTCGTGGTCCAGGTCGCGGGCACCGGCGATGAGCGATTCGACGGTTATCGGGCGGCTGCCTCGCTGTACCTCGATGGCGTCAAGGGCCACTTCAAGTTCGACTGGTTTCGCTACCGCCGCGAGGTGCGGGCCCTGCGAGCGGCCTGCGCCTGGATCAACGATACCGACCGAGTCGGCACCAATACGCTGGTGATCCAGGAGGGTGACCGCGCCAGGTACGTGCTGATCGACTTCAACAGTTGCCTGGGGTCGTGGAACGGGCGTCCCA
>JANQGB010001406.1 GCA_028277545.1 Phycisphaerae bacterium
TTCATGGACTACCGCCTCAAGGCCCGGTTCGAGGCAGGCGACAACACCGTGCGGATCACCAAACGCAACGCCGGAACTCTCCACATCGACCGCCTTGTCATCTACGCATGGGCCCCGACCACCGGCCGGAGTGGCGGCCGGCATTGACGACCGGAAAGACGCGCTATTCCATCGGCTCCCAACCACCGCCCAGAGCCTTGTAGAGGCGCACCGCGTTCTGGCTTACGGCCCCTTCGCTGAAGGCCAGTTGCTCCTGGAAACTGAGCAGGGAACGTTGGGCGTCGAGCACGTTGTTGAAATCGGTCAGGCCGTTGCGGTATTGATCGGCCGCCAACATCTCGGCCGCTTGGGCCGCCTCGACGGCCCGCCGCAGCGCCGCGCTGCGGCGTTGCTCCTGACGGTAGTTCGACAAGGCGTTACGCACCTCTCCCACAGCGGTCAGCACGGTGGATTCGTAAGCCTGGAGAAACTGCTCCTGGAGGGCTTCCTGCACCTTGATGTTGTTGCGTATCGAGCCGGAGTAGAAGATCGGCCATCGGACGCCGGGGAGGATGCTATAGCGTCCGCTATCAGACTCGAAGAGAGAGGACGTATGCAACGATTCCAGACCGATCGAACCGGTCAGCGTGAAGCGCGGGTACAGATCAGCCGTCGCGACGCCGATGCGGGCCGTCTGCGCGGCCAGTTCGCGTTCGGCGCGTTGGACATCCGGTCGGCGCCGCAACAGGTCGGCGGGAATGCCCTCAAGCACCAGCCCGGATTCTGGTATGTGATCGAGATACGGAATCTCCAGCTCCCCAGGCAGCGTACCGACGAGAACCGACAACGCATTCCGAGCGGTTTCGAGCCCCGCTTCGAGGCTCGGAATCACCGAACGCGTGTTCTCGATGTTGTAACGCGCCTGCTGCACCGCCAGTTCATCGCTCAACCCCGCCTTCCGGCGAGAATTGACAATCTCGTAAGTATCTTGCTGCGCTTCGAGGCTCCCCTGCGCGGCCGCCAATCGCTTCTGGTAGGTTCGCACGCTGAGATAGGCCAGTGCCGTTTCCGAAGCGACCGTCACCTGGAGGTCGGCCAAGTCGATCTGGATCGCCTGCCAGTCCGCCTGCGCCGCTTCGACAGTCCGCCGGGTTCCACCGAAAACATCGATCTCCCAGACGGCGTCGAAGCCAGTGCTGTACAGAGTCGTCGTACCTGTGTCGCCGAACCCGTTCTCGGAAGACTCCGAGCGATTGATGCTGCCGGTCACATCGACGGTCGGGCCCAAGGCAGCCCTCGTCCCGGCCAATTGGGCCCGGGCCTGGCGGACGCGCGCGACCGCCGCCTTGAGATCGTGGTTGTCGCTCAAGGCCCGTTGCACCATATTCGCCAGCACCGGATCGTGGAACTGGTTCCACCACTCGGCCACGTCGGCCGTGTCCGTTTGCGTTCCAGGAACGTCCGGCAACTCGGGACGCTCGTAGTCAGGCCCCACTGACCGGCAACCAACGAAGAGTACCGGGAGCAAGACCAGCAGCACAAGCTGTTGCTTCGGCGCGCCCCGCAGGCGAAGTCCGTGCCCTTTCTCGCGAATCGTCTGGAACAGTACATACAGCGCCGGGATCAGCACGATGCCGAACAACGTCGCGGCCAGCATGCCAAAGAATACGGTCGTGCCGATTGCGCGACGGCTGGCGGCACCGGCCCCGC
>JANQGB010001413.1 GCA_028277545.1 Phycisphaerae bacterium
GGCAGCCAGGCTCGTACGTGTCGGAGTCGACTTCCGTGCCGTCCGCGTACGTCGGCGCGTGGCAGTCCGCGCAGGGCAGAGTGTCGTATTCGATCTCGGTTAATGCGAAGAACCCGGGCTCCTCGGCGCTACCTTCGTAGAAAGTCCGCTTGCCTTCGCGCGTAGCGTGCAACCCGGTGTCCCAAACCGCGTTAACCGCCTCTATGGTCAGCTCGCCTTCGCCTTCACCTTCACCTTCACCTTCGCCTTCGCCTTCGCCTTCGCCTTCTCCCTCACCTTCGCCCTCACCCTCACCTTCACCTTCGCCCTCGCCTTCGGCACCGATGGGCTCGCATTCGCCCGTCTCGGGGTTACACTCCTCGCCCGCTTCGCAGGTGACGTTCTCGCAGAGGTCCGCGTCGCCCTCTCCGCCGCCGCCGCCCGCCGTGGGACAGCCAGCCACGAAAATGCCCCAGACCGATACCGCTACGCAAGCCACCAACACGCGGTAGATGTCGCGCCTTGGTTCCTTCATGATACGTCTCCCGTAGTATGTGGATTTTTGTCACTGCCGCCCGCAACGTGCAGGCAACTTACCGGTGAAGCGATTGAAAGTGTGCCGAAAATCCGGAGTTTCAACAAGAGTTTTCTCAGAAAGATCGCCCGGCGACCCCTCCCTCACGCGCCCGAGGAGTTGCCGCCGCGGTTCCTACGCGCCTCCATATAGAATAACGGACTGCTTCAGCCTCAACCTTGAACAGTTGCACAGTCATTCGTCAAGTTTTGGAATACTGCCGTTAATTGGCACAAAGTTAGTACGATTTAGAGGCCGAACGACAGATGTGATGCCCAGGGCGGTCGCCCCGGCAGACGCCAGTGTCGTCGGAACTCATCGTGCTTTCGACGACCACGACGACAACATAGGACGTCTGGACAGCAGATTGACGTCTCGCCCCTGCCGACATGAATTCGTAGGGAAGCCCGCAGACGCGGTCTGTCGCCAGCCTCCCACACGCCTACCAGCAACCGGCAAGCGCCGCGGTATCGGAACAGCTTCGACAGGTTCACAGGGCAGGCACGGCCGTAAGAAGCCGCCAGACCGCCACCCGGGCACCCGGACAGCCGGACAGCCGGACAGCCGGACAGCCGGACAGCCTATGCACGCTGGTGCGGTGCCTCAAACCAGCCTGTTCGTAACGAGCCGCGAACTTCAGTTCGCGCGGACGCCCGATCGCCGCCGCAGCCTATACAGGTCGATCAAAGACGCCGGAGTCTCTGATGCACTGCACTGCACTGCACTGGATCCGCCGGCCGTCTTGCCAGCGCTGCGAGGCTCGGAACTTCGCCCGATGTGTCATTCAGACGCGCACGTGGTCTTCCGCTCGCCCGGAGCAACCTCGGCAGGGCCTTCCCTGGCTGAGTCGAGCGCGGAGATAACGAAGTGGGCGAATGCCCCGATGGAGAGCAGGCCCGTAAGACTCTCGCGCGTAGGTTTCTCCTCCAGGCGGGAGAAATCCAGAAAGGGATACTCGGTGCGCAACTGCGACAGCGCAGCGGAAGTCAGGCGCCCCTGGCTGTCGGTCGCCAACTCCCCGGGGGCAGCAAGCTCCTGCAAACGCACCCTGACACCAAAGCGCCGCTCCAACTGGAACGACAGGTCAAGCACGTCGATCGACTCGCCTCCCAGATCCTCGAAGAACCGCGATGACGGCGTCACTTCCTCCACGTCCACCGCCAGCACATCCGCCACGATGGGTCTGATGTCTTCCAGCACCGACTCGTAGGTCATCATGCTCGGACTCCGGGCTCCGTAGTCGCCTGGCTGGCCTCGGCCTGTGCGGGCGCCGCCCCGTACAGACCGGCCGCCATGGCCTCGTAGGATTCGTCGATCAGGTCCGCGTAGACGCTGGTGATCATGGGGTGGGCATGCCCTAGCTGACGCTGCACGAACAGGAGGTTGCCCCCCGTCCGCACATAGGCCAGGAAGCCGTACGTATGCCGCAGCAACTGAACGCTGGCGCGGGCGCCCAGGCCGGCCTCGGTGAGGACTCGCTTCACCCGCCGATACAGCCCCGTGCGTTCGTAGGGTTTTCTGCGCTCGTTGAGGATCAGAGGCTGGCTCCCGTCCTCGGGGTGAACTCCTTCGGGAAGATAGGCGGGCCTGGTGTTGACGGCGTAGTCCCTCAACAACTCCGTGAGGTCGGCGGGAACGTAGACAGTCCGGCGCTGCCGCCCTCGGCCAGACACGACGAACACCGACTCCGCGAGTTTCAACCCGGTATCGCCCAGCCGAAGGGCACAGAACTCAGAAGTACGCAGCCCCGAGAACAGCAGACACTCGATGATCAGTCGATCCACCCGCGCTGCATGCCCACCTCGCCCGGTTGCCCGCCCCACCGCGGCCCGAACGTGCCCCAGCAGAACCGCGACCTCCTCCTCGGCCAGAAACATCTCCCGTGTAATTTGCCAGGCCAACCTCGCCATTCAGCTATTCCGATTAGTGTTGTTGCAAGTATATCTCAACAAAACTAATCTGTCAAGCGTCTATCAGGGCGCTTCTAAAGCACGGGCAGGTGAGACGATCAGCAGGGGCCAGTCGCCTGCGCCGTGGGCAATCGCTTGCGCCGGGGATGTCGATTGAGCTGGTGCACTCGCTTGTGGTGGGGCGTTCGCGTGCGCCGGGGCAGTCGATTGAGGTCGTGCAGTCGGTGGCGACCGACCGGGTGCAGTGCCTCAAAACTGATTGATAGAAACGAGCCGCGAACTTCAGTTCGCGCGGACGCCGATCGCCGGCGCCGCAGCCTATACAGGTCAATCGAGAACGCCGGATTCTCTGAATCACTGCCCTGGGGCGGGCATCGGGATCTCGGAGCTGCTCAGTTGTTCTCGGAGAGGCTGCGCCGCAGGGTGGCCTGGTGGGCCCGAACGAGCTTGCGCTCCTCGGCGGTGGCTGCCAGCGACTCCGCGGCCTCGAGCGCGGCGGACGCCTCACGGTGGGCCCCGGTCAGGGCCAGCATCCGGCCCAGCTCGGCGTGAATGGCGCTTTCTGGCCTGAAGGCCAGTACGCGGCGCAGGACTTCGGCGGCCTGAGACCACTGCTTCGCGGTGGTCAGCACCGCGTAGAGGTTGCCTAGCATGCGCTCCAGGATCGAGAACGTGCCGCTGACTTCCAGGTGTGCCTCGGACAAGGTGAGCGACTCGCCAAACATGGTCTCCTGCATCTGGGCGCAGTCCTCGCGCGAGAGCCGGGCGCCTCCGTTGAACGGGTCGACGAAGATACGCTCGCCGCCCGGATCGTCGTAGGAGATTATGAAGTGGCCGGGCATGCCCACGCCGTGGATCGGCCAATCGAGGCAACTGGCCACGTGCATCCACACCGCTGACAGTGAGATCGGCAGTCCGCACCGGGTGTCAATCACCCGGTTGAGGTAGCTGGCTTCAGGGTCGGTGAATGCCTTCTGGCTGCCCTTGAATCCCTCTTCCTCCACCAGGACATGACGCAGGGCCTCGATCCGCTGCGCCGGCGTATAGGCCGGCAGGTCAGCCACGCGCTGGGCCAGGGCCTCGAGTTGCCGCAGGTAGGCGTCGGGGTGAACCCGCGGGTATTCATCGATCGTAAACAGCAGCGCAGCCCGGGCGAGCTGGATCTCCGCTTCCGGCTGAGAAACCAACACGTCGAAGGGGTGCCTGGCTAGTGTCGTATACATCCGCTACCCGCATTCTGCGCCGCACATCAAGCGCAGCGCGTTGAGATCGACGTTTCAGGGTCACCAGAGCCGGTCCCCGCTGGGGGCACGGCCCGGTGCAGGTAACCAGACAGGTGCTGGCACCGGTGGCCGGTCTGCTTCAGGCGCGTCCGCCCCCCGCACCCCATATACAGTCCGTCAGGTGCTGACCGTCACGGGCGTACGAGCGTCCTCCAGCAACTGGCTTATTTCGTCGGCCCGGGTGCGGGCGTCGGCCACGCAGCCGCCGATCATGCCTCGCTTGGCCGCCGCGGGATCAGCCTCGGACGACAGGGCCGCCACGGGCAGTTCCAGCTTGTCAGATTCTCCCAGAGCCCGGCCGGAGGCGGGCGCCATGGACGCCAGCCGTCGCAGCGACTCGGAGGGATGCGTCTCATCGAGCTTCGGAGAGCGCTCGATCGACGCCGCCAGCCGCGACTGAACGCGGACCGCTTCACTGACCCAGGTGCGAAGCGTCTCGGCAGCCCGATTGGTCTCGACGGACAGCCGATTGGCTCGATTCTCGGCGGCCTGGCTGGTCTTCTGGAACTGCTCGATCCGCTTGTTGGCTTCGATGGTGGCCTGCGATAGCCCGGCGAAGACCTTGCGGACCGCACGGCACACGCCCTGGAGTTGGGCCGACTGGGTCTTGGCTTCGGCCACCACAGCCTCGGGCGCGTCCAGCATTCTGCTGACGTGGACTTCGAATCCGTCCGCCTGTCGCTGAAGCTTCTCGATCTGCTGACTGATGCCCTCGGCATGGCCTATGAAGTCGTTCAGCGTGCGCTCGGCGGCAACAACAATCTCCTTGCGGGAGTCCATGGCCTCGACCTGCTCGCCGACTTCGGCGAGATTCCTCGCGGCCCGATCGCAGTCCACCGCCAGTCGATCGGCCACAATCGCACCGTCCGCACTCAGCTTCGAAAGGCTGGCAATCAAGTCTGCCGCAACCTGGCGATGCTCCTCCAGCTCGGTCAGCACCTTGCGATCCTGGTCGTGCATGGTCTGCTGCCGCTGCAACGTTGCCCGAGATGCGTCGCGCTGCTCGCCCAGACGTTTGGCGGTTCGCTCCGCGCTGTCGATGCCCTCGGCCAGGCGGCTCTTCAGTTGTTCGCCGCGCTGCACGACACTGCTGACCTGCTCGATCGTCTTCCGGGCGGCGTCCGCCTGCTGCTCGCACTCGCGCTGGGCCTGACCGGCAGTGGCAGTGTGCGCTACCAGCCGTTCGTCGAGCGCCATGCCCTGGCGGAAACGCGCCTCGATAGTCCCGCTGGCATCCTGGGCCCGCTTGGTTTGTGCGGATAGTCCCTCGGTCGCGGCTGCTGCCTCGTCGGCAGACTTCCGCAGCCCGGACAGTGTCGCGTCGGCCTGACCGACGATCGAGCCTAGTTGCCGGGCCCGATCTTCCGCGGTGCTGCTCAGTGACCACAGGTCATGGGTCAACTGGCCGATCCGCTCACAACTGCTCTCGGCGGACAACACACGCTTGTCCAGGTCGGCAACGGATTCCGCAGCGCTGGCCCGGGCAGACTCCAGGCTGACAATGTCCTGCCGTGCCTCGTCGCGGGCCGAGCCAATCTGCTCGCATATGCCGACGGTGGCCTGTTTGCTGGCAGCCAGCAAGGCTTCGAGGTCGTCGCGCTGCTTGTCCAGTGCCTCCTGTGTTTCGGTGACCACCTCCGTGGCACGCTGGTCGATCTGGTCCACCGCGACTTCCAGGTCGCTCATCTTGGCGGCCAGGGTGTCCGCGGCCGCGTGGGCGTCGGTCGTGTTTGTCGTGATCTGTCGTGCCACCGCCTGCGCCGCGTGGGTCAG
>JANQGB010001426.1 GCA_028277545.1 Phycisphaerae bacterium
CTGCCACACGAGAACCATGCGAAAAAGACTGCAAAACTCAGACATCGATCTCGACCGAATCAGGACGTGCCTGGAGAGTAACTTTGCGCTGTACTGTTAGGAGCACCTTGCCCAATACCCTTATAGTGATTGCCGATCCAGTCGAAGCTGGACATGCCGATTGCCGTGGGTCCGTCACTCCCTTCCAGCCGAACGTCGAGCCAGATTACTCCAGGGTGGCCGGGCCCGAAATAGGGTTGCGACGGATCGGCCCCGGTCCGTTTCTCTTCCCATCCGGCCCACGGGTCCGACACGCCCCTCGATGCCGAGCGTCTGGCCAGCGGATTCCACGATCGCTTCTCGGTGCCCGGAGACAATCGTGGAAGCGGCCCGCTCGGAATATGCCAGAGGCAGTACCTCCCCTGGGCCAGTTCTTCAATCGTGGGTACTGCCCGCCAGCGCTTTGGCCCATCGCCCATGATCCACGCAATGTCGGTTTCCTCGTTAAGCCACGTCAGCAGCCAGTCAAAATCTCCTCGGTCAGCATAGAAGGGAATCCACCGCATAGGTCAGCTAGTCATCCATCTTGCCCTGCATATCAGTGCACCGCCGCAAGTCTCACCAATGGGCTCCAGCCGGTACTACCGGGCGTCAAGCCCAGAATTCGTCTTCCCACCATCCGTGGATAGCCATGCACAGTCCGTCGCCGTCGGGAGCGATCTCGAATTCTTCGACCGGCTTCCCACCTCGAAGGATGCGAGCCGTCAGGACGTACTCTACTCTATGTTGGTCATCGATGTGGTTGGAGGCGACTCCATCAAAAATCTGCATGACGCCATAGACTGCCATGAAAGCTGCCTGCTCAGCAATCTCCCGGACTGGTTGCGACGCGTCGGCAGGAATCTTGGCCCTCGCCTGGTCTCGGGCGGTTTCCATCAGATGCATACCGAAGGTATGTCCCGCGTGAATCGACCGATCATGTCTCTCAACTGGCCAGGTATCGAATGGGCGGAGCGGATACTCCATGTTGAGCTCCCTCATCTGCAGGTATACAGTAACACGCTCAGCGTACGTCTCTTCTCGCCGCTCACGGACGTTATTTTGGTGACTGGGCAGCCTGCCTCATCGCCCGCACATCAAGGAGGTGCGGACTGTTCGCCGGTCGGCGTGCAGCTTGCTCGCTAAACGGCACGTCCCCCTCTCTCATCCCATGCCATGGGGGTCGCCTTTGAACGATCGAAGAACGCCTTCCGCCACCAGTTTCTCGAGCAAGTCAACGCCGGCAGCCTCTGACACCCAAACGCAGTCGCGGTGGAAATTGTCGTAAGCACCGAAGATCAGCCTGCCCTCAATCGCGATCTGAACGTGCAGCACACGACTATCTAGGCCGACGTTGGGCAGCACTTGCTCCAGAATCAACGGGATTGTCTTGTCATCCAGTGGCAGTATGACGAAATCCTGGCGTGGGAAGAGTGTACTGCGACGGAGTCCGAGCCCTTTCTTGGTCACGCCGAGTGCCCTTACGGACTCACCAAGTTGGGACAAATCTCCTTCGAGCGACAGGTGACCGCCCGCCCCCAGATGACTAATCAGCGCCTCTACCAGCTTCGCCGGATGCCGCACGTCAAGTGCAATAGTAGTCGATGCCACGTCTCCACCATCCATTTCAGCCTGCACGCAAGATCACGGACAGGCCGGTTGCCCCATTCCTTGCGCAGCAAGGGGTGGGGCATCACGCGACACGAAGCTGTATCCCGATGCACCACTGGAGTTCCTCACGGGCGTCTGCCGTTTGCCGCCGCCGGCCGCTAAGGACCGGCTTGTTCCCGACCGAATAGACGATCGAAGTACCCCCGGCTCTGCTCCACGAACGCTTCCCACCCGGCCTCCGTCAGCGACAGCAGGTAGCGGTGCTCCTGGTCAGGCGTCTCCGCCCAGGTGTCCGCATCTTCGAGAACGGCGCGACTCTCCCAATGCTCGAGCTTCCCCTGGTTGTCGTCCCGGACACGCCTGACAGCGACGTAACCCTGGTTGACGTAGATGGCAACAACGCGGCGCACCCGCTCGATGTTGCGTCTGCTGAACGGATCGTCGGGGGAGAACACGCGCAGGGCAAGTTGGAAGCTGATATCCTCAACGGAGCAGTGCTCCAGCAGGTCCAGTTCCGGTGACATTGGCTCAGGCACGTCGGCACACTCCAGGCAACTGCCAGCTGCCCAAGTATACCGAACTCACAGACAACCACACGCAAGCTGGCAGGGAAACTCGCCTCCTCGACAGGGCCCAGCGAGTTCGAACGGCCGTCCGCGACAGTCTGACATCAATTGCCCAGCCGGGAGGAAGGCCATCCAAAACCTCCAAGAGAATCCGGATCGCCTTCAGGACTCGGGCGCTAATCCAGGCGTTACCGACACTGTAATCATCTCGGCCAGAGGTCAACGCTGCGGTGTCGCTTCGGCGGGATGTCGAGAAGTTCGCAGACCAACACGTAGTCAGCATGACCGTCATCGTCATTCCAGGCGTTGGTTGCGGCGATTTCTCGCCGCCCACGCTTCAGAGGATCGCGCACATAGACCTTCGGGCCACCACGCGCATTCCCCTCAGTCGATTCGACGAATGGTGCAGTCTCGATCAGTATTCGATGGATGCACCACGTGTAAATCATGGGTGGTATTGCGGCACTTGCATAGAGGCTCTCAAAGTAGAAGAACGGATCGATGCCAAGGTGAAATGCGCCAGCGATCGAATCGCCAACGGACAGCCCCTTCGGTGGCCTAGATTCCTGGAAGACCAAGAGCCCAAGATCCAGCACCCATAGCTCGGATGTCAAATGGAGGATACGCCCCGCTGCGTTGTATTGGGCGGGGGCGATGCGTTCGAGCAAAGCCGGAGATGCGGAGGCCGCCTTATTCACGGAGTCAGGGTAGAACTCGACAGCAAACTCAGCGCGATCACCAACATGGAAGTCACCATAGTTGCCGTCTTGAATGATCCAAGACGAGAGCCCGATCTCAATAGTCGCATTGCTCGCATCTGGCTCGTTCATTGACACCCCTTTCCGATTACGCGCCGCCCGCCTGCCATCCTGGGCCATCCGCCTTCATCCGCTGCATAAGCTGGGTCAGTTCGGTGAGTTTCTCGGTCGGGAATGGGTGCCCCCAGGCCCGTTCGAAATCCGGGCTGCTCACCTCTGCCTCCAGACGACGCAACGCCCGCCAGAACGCCAGGCAGATGCCGAGGCAGGGTTTGCGCAGCTCGAGGCCCCGGCGTCCAATCCCCGCCATCCTGCGGTGATCAGGATAGGCCGTGACGCTCAGGCACATGCAATCCCCTGCCTTGCGGAATTGCAGCTCGGCCTCGCATGGTTCTTCTACCAGAGGCACGGTCACCTCATCGCTTCCTTTGGCGACTTCAACGACGGCTTGCGTAAGTGCTGCCACCGAGTCATATGGCGTGTTCGAGGCAACAGTGCTGAACACTTGATCACCATGAGAAATGGCGAACCGAATCCAGCCGCTCTCCGGCCGCCCCAGGTCCACGTTGATCTCAGCGCTCCAAGTCATCCGTCCACGTGATCCAGCCCCGCACTGAAGCTGTCCCTCATTGAGGTCCCGTCCGATGCAGCCGGTCAACGCTGGCGTCGAGGAAGATCACAGGCCTCCACCCACTCACGCCGAACGAAGTACGGTCCGCCATAAGCGTAATCCTCGTGGGTGTGAACAAGCGTCCAGGTGAATTCGGGCGGCGATATAAAGAACTCCAGGACCGCAAACCTCGACAAGTCGGGCAGCGATCCGTCTCCGCGGCACTCAAGAGCCTGTGTCCGTTCGCTACGGCCACATATCTCAGGAGGGCCACCCTTGTGCCGCGCCAGGGGCACGATCCGGAACACGGCCGCCGACTGTTGCGCGTATGCGTGCAGGGCGCGGTGACCTCGCCTCATTCGGCACTTCGTGTCCCACGCCGTCCCGAACACCCTGCTCCACTCAGCAGCGAGCGACCAGGATCGATCAACAGAGAGCCACTCGAAGGCGAACCCGCCGTCGGTCAGGCTCTCTTCCAGCTTCGCCCGGAGTTTCACGAAAGTCGATCTCGAAAGTCATAACAGCGACGATCCCATCCATTATACCGCCTCCGCACCGGGAATCTGTGGACCCCGCGACGTACGCAGAAGCCAAAAGCAGGCACCCACCATCAAAGCCCCGATAAGCCACATTCACTGACAGCCACCAACCGCCCCGACTTCTAAATTCTCACTTCTCACTTCGCACTTCTCAGTTCCCACGTCACCCGCTGGCGCGTCGCCGCGGGCTCCGCCCCTTCCCGGCCGTGCTCGGCAAGCTGGCCGCAGGCTGTCTCCTCGGCCCAGTAAGTAAGTTCCAGGTTGCCCTGCTCGTCCTCCTCCAGGGAGACGCCGTGCCAGACGAGCGGCGAGCGGCCAGGCTCAACCGCCAGCCCGGCGCGCCCGTACTTTGGCAGGCCGCCCCTCCCCAAGGTGCTGGAGTCCACCTATCTGGTACGCGATGTGAGACCTAACTGCTTATCTGGCAATAAATAATGCCGCTTCGCCGGCCGCCAGCGTCCGCCCGCCTGGGCCCGCCCCCATCGGCGCCGGTTCTGCCCTACGCTTTATCGGGGCCGGTGGCTCGCTGCCTGCCCCGCAGGCGCTTGGCACGTCGGCCGCGTGCCCACAATTGCGGCGTAACGATCGCGAGTCGCCCTCCCTCATTCGGACTAGCGACCGTTTCTATGCTAAGATCGTGGTGCGGACCGCCGCTGCCTGTCCTGTGGCGCGGCGGAGCCTCGGTGCGTCGGCTTGGTTCACAACCCTCGCCAACGGAGACAGATGTGAAGTTCATTCGCCGGCCCGGCTGCCAAGCCAAGGTTGGATTGGCGGTCGCTATCACCGCCCTGAGCCTCGGCGGCGGCTGTGGTGAAGACTCGTCGCAGGAGTCGGTAGAGATGCCGGCGGATGCCCCCGACGCGTCGGGCGCCGTCGCTGCTCAGACCGCCAGTGCCGGCGACGCCATATTCGTCGATGTCACCCAGCAGGTGGGCATCGAGTTCCACCACTTCATCGGCAACGGCAAGTACTATTTCCCGGAGATCATGGGCTCCGGCTGCGGCGTCTTCGACTACGACAACGACGGCGATCTGGACGTCTACGCTCTGCAGGGGGCGTTGCTCGATCCTGAAGAGAAACTCGGCGATCCGGTCTATCCCTATCGCGGCCAGGGCGTGCCAAGAAACCGCCTGTGGCGTAATGACCTTGAGCAGGGCACCCTGCGCTTCACTGACGTCACCGAGCAGTCCGGCGTGGGCGACGCCGGCTACGGCATGGGTTGTGCCGTGGCCGACTACGACAACGACGGATTCCTCGATCTCTATGTCACCAACTACGGCCCCAACGTGCTCTACCACAACAACGGCGACGGTACGTTCACTGACGTCACCGCCGGGGCCGGCGTGGGCAACGCCCTGTGGGGCGCCAGCGCCTCCTTCTCTGATCTCAACAACGACGGCCTGTTGGATATCTACCTGGCCAACTACGTCGATTGGCGGCTTTCGCTGGATCGCGAGTGCTACTCCTCCACCGGCATACGAGACTACTGCGCCCCGATTACCTACAAGCCCGCCCCCGACGCCCTCTACTTTCAGCGCCCTGGAGGCAGATTCGAGGACGTCTCCTCCGCCACGGGCATCGATCGCGGCCGGGGCAACGGGCTGGGAGTCTGCTGCGCCGATTTCAACTGCGATGGAAAACTCGACATCTACGTGGCCAACGACGGCACCGAGAACTTCATGTGGATCAACCGCGGTGACGGGACCTTCGAAGACCAGGCCCTCTTCGGAGGGGTGGCCGTCAACGACGGCGGGACGTGCGAAGCGGGCATGGGCGTCAGTGCCAGTGACGTTGACGGCGACGGCGACGAGGACCTCTTCCTCGCTCACCTGACCCGCGAGACCTCCACGCTGTACCTCAACGACGGCGGCGGGTTCTTTCGCGACGCAACCACCGAGTTCGGGCTGGCTACTATCACCCAGAAGTTCACCTCCTTCGGCTCGCGGTGGTTCGACTACGACAGCGATGGCCTGCTCGACCTGTTCAACCCCAACGGCGAGGTCTACTGGCAGCAGTCGGCCGCCGACGATCCCTATCCTTAC
This sequence comes from Phycisphaerae bacterium, assembly GCA_028277545.1. Taxonomy (GTDB): domain Bacteria; phylum Planctomycetota; class Phycisphaerae; order UBA1845; family UBA1845; genus JANQGB01. Next base: position 6,145 of record JANQGB010001426.1, read on the forward strand.
CAACAACTGAACCAGCTCTTCCGCGGGACCGCTGAGCGACGGTTCCAGGACGTCTCTGCTGTGGCCGGCCCACCGTTCGCGGTAGAGGAGGTCAGCCGGGGTGCAGCCTACGGCGACCTGGACAACGACGGTGACATCGACATCATCCTGCTGAACAACAACGGGCCGCTTCGCGTTCTGCGCAACGAGGTCGGGTCTCGACTGCACTGGCTGGCCCTGCAGCTGCGGGGCGTGCGCAGCAATCGGTCGGCGATTGCCGCCCGCATTGCGTTGAAGTTGCCCAACGGGCGCACCTACTGGCGGCGCGTACACAGCGATGGCAGCTACTGTAGCGCCAGCGACCTGCGCGTGCACTTCGGTCTGGGCGAGCAAAGCGGGCCCGTGGAGGGCACCGTGTACTGGCCCAGCGGATTGGTGGAGAAATGGCCGAACCTGAAAGTGGACACCCAGGTAGACCTGATCGAGGGGCAGGGCCAGAGCCTGCAGTGACGGCGGTCGGCACCAGGATACTGGGCCTGCCGCTATGGCTGGTGGTCACCGTCCTGCTGGCGCTGGCCGGTGTCCGCGTGGCGATGACCGTCCTGGAGGGCGGCGTACGATCCAAAGCCACGGCCTTGGGCCCCGTCGAGCCCTTGCCCGAACCCGACGTCAGCCGCCTCGAACTGGCCATTCGCCAGAGCATCGACCAGATTCGTACCCAGACCGAAGCGGACCCGCTCAACTCCAAGCTGAACGGTCGCCTGGGCATGACCTACCACGCCCACGACCTGACCGACGCCGCCCGGACCTGCTATCGCCGGGCCATAGCCCTGGATCCGGAGGAGTTTGACGCTCACTACTTCCTGGCCCACGCCTGCACGCGGGCCGGCGACTTCGACGCCGCTATGCTGGCCTGTCAGCAAGCCATCAAGCTCTTACCCCGGTTCCTGCCGGCCCGCATGCTGCTCGGCAAGCTCTACTGGGAGCAGAACCAGCTCGACCAGGCCCAGGCGGCGTTCTCTGACGTGCTTCTGGAGGCTCCCCAATTCTGGGCTGCGCACTACTGGCTTGGCCGAGTACAGACCAAGCTCGGAAATCTGGAGGAGGCCATCAACCTCTACGACCAGGCCCTGGTCGGGCTGTCCACCAGCCGGGACGTTCATTATGCCCTGGCCATGGCACTGCGCGACCACGGTGACCACGAGCGGGCTGCCCAACACATGCGTCTCTACCAGCAGACGCACCAGATTCCACTGTTCGCCGATCGCTACCTGAACCAGTTGAATCGCCTCATGACCGGCGCGGATCACGAGTTCCAACTGGGGCGCAAACTGTTCGAGGCCGGTCGCGTGGCCCAGAGCCTGGACCATTACCGCCAGGCTTTGCGCATCGATCCCGATCTGGCGGAGGCCCACCAGAACCTGGGGGTCTCTCTGCTGCGACTGGGCAAGCCTGACCAGGCCGTGCCGCATCTCCGGCGGGCGGCGGAGCTGCGCCCCAACCTGGCCCAGGCCCACACGAACCTGGGCAATGCCCTGGCCAGGCTGGGCGAGAATCCGGAGGCCCGCTCCAGCTACGAGCAGGCCATCCAGGTGGACGCGTACAGCCCGGCGGTTCACAACGACTTCGCCAACTTCCTGTTGGCTGTTGGTGACGCGGCCCTGGCGGTAGCCCATTACCGTGAAGCGATTCGTCTCGCCCCCGGCGATCTGCAACCCCGGGTCAACCTGGGCATCGCCCTGCAGCACCAGGGTCTGGCTGGCGAAGCAGTGGAAGCTTACCGGGAGGCCTTGGCACTGCAGCCTGCGGATGTCGGGCTGATCGACTACGTCGGACGCGCGCTTTGTGAGGCGGGTCGACTCGAAGAGGCCCTTTCGTTCCTGCAGGAGGCCAACGGGCGGGCCGGGCCACATCCGCTGCTGCACGACGCCATGGCTGATGCCCTGGCCCGCGCGGGCCGTGCGTCCGAGGCGCTGGCCCAGCACCAGCGAGCCGTCAAGCTTGCTCCGGCGGCAATCGGTCTGGTCCGCAACTATCACAGCTTGTTGATGGAGCAGCGGATGCACGCCGAGGCCATCGCTCTGCTGCGCAATACGCTCCAGGTTCTGCCCGGCAACCGTGCAGTGGCCGAGCGGCTGGCCTGGCTGCTGGCCACCGTGCGGGACGAAGGCTTGCGC
>JANQGB010001458.1 GCA_028277545.1 Phycisphaerae bacterium
TCGTGGCGCACCGCACCCATGGCCGGCAGTTCATCTATCGCCCGCTCCTCGCCGAATCCGAGGCCCGCACCGGGATGGTCGGCGATCTCGTGCGGCGCATGTTTCGCGGCGACAGTGCGGCACTGGTCAACCACCTGATCGAAGCCGGGGAAGTGGATGCTGACGAGCTGGATGAGATGAAGGCTCGCCTTGCCAGAAAGCGGAGGGGGCGATGATCGCCTGGCTCCTCACCTTCCTGGTGCACAGCACTCTGTGGTTGGGTCTGGTCTGGCTGTGGACACGCCTGCGCCCCAACACGCATGCCCGTCTGCGGGAGACGATCTGGTACACGGCGATAGTCGCGAGTTTCGTCACGCCCACGGTCACGATGTTGGTTTCGTCGGACTCGGCGGTATGGAGAGTTACGCTGCCTGCGTCGTTGAGTTCGGTTGGGGAGGCCGGCCACACGGAGGCGGATTCGACCGCCGCGCGACGGTCGGCGCACGCGGAACGCGAGCGAGCGGAACGCCACGACCTGCTTGCGCCGGCGACCGCGACTGACACCACAGCGCCGTCCGCGTCCGAGTCACATGCGGATTGGCAAGTCATCGCCCACTGCGCCTGGCTGGGCGTTGGCGGCGTGCTGGTACTATTCTACTGCTGGCGGCTGGAAGCGCTCGGCAGACGGATCGGACATCGTGTGGTGGTCGAGGACCGTCGTGCTCGCCGTACGCATGCACGACTCAGTCACCGGGCGGGCCTGCGCCACACACCCCACCTGACGGCAAGCGACCACCTGGGCTCACCGATCGCCATAGGCTTCGGTCGGCGTGCCGAGATATGCGTGCCGACGCGGGCGTTTCACGAACTGGATGGAGACCAATTATCTGCCTTGCTGGCCCACGAAACGGCCCACCATGGCCGTCGCGACCCGCTCCGCCTGTCTGCGTTGAACTCCCTGCGAGCCCTGTTCTTCATCCAGCCACTCTTACGCTCGGCTGTTCGGGCGGTCCACCTTGCCGCCGACGAACAGTGTGACCATTGGGCGTCGCAACAGGTCGGCGATCGGCTCGCCATGGCCAGTTGCCTGACGGAGGTGGCGGCGTGGATCATTCCGCAGGACCGCCGTCTGCCAGTGCCGGGCATGGCACGACGCCAATCGCAGCTCGGGCTCCGCGTCAACCGGCTGATGGATGAGGACCGTAGCCTGCAGGCACCGCCCAGGCTCTGGCGCGGGCTCTTTTCCGCGGGACTTCTGGGACTTACCCTCTGGCTGGCACCTGTCGTGGCGCCGGCCAGTGAGCATGCTCACCAGGACGAAGTCACCATCAGGCCGCTGGCCTCGGGTGGCGACTCGGCCACCGGTGTCTATCGTGAGTTCCAGGCTATCGAGTCTCAAGCTGTGGAACTCGAGGCCGTTCTGCAACTCCTCACCCATCAGCTTGGACCCCTCGCAGAGGCCCCTGGCGGATACCGCAAGCAAGTCGAGTCGATAGAAGAGCAGCTAGACCAGCTTAGGCCGGCGCGGAGCATGCTCCGGTCGATTTTCGGAGTCGAGCCCGCCGGCCACGGGACAACGCCGCATGGCAGGCCTTCGTCTACCCAGGCACCGACCCATAGAAA
>JANQGB010001466.1 GCA_028277545.1 Phycisphaerae bacterium
CCGCCGCCACCGCCCTGGCGGACTGGCGCCTGACAGGCTGCACCTTGTACGTCACGCTGGAGCCGTGCGCCATGTGTGCCGGGGCCATACTGCTGGCCAGGATCGAGCGGCTGGTATTCGGCGCCGAGGACCCCAAGACGGGCGCCTGTGGCTCAATGCACAGCCTGGTCACCGATCCGAGGGCCAACCATCAGGTGACCGTCACTAGCGGGGTACTCGTGGACGAGTGCAGTCAACTCCTGCGCGACTTTTTTGCCCGACAACGCAGCCTCGGCAAGAAGTAGCGGCACGGCATCGCGCTTGCCGCATCACGGGGCAGGGTCATGGAGGAAACAGGTCCAGCGCCGTGCTATAACTCCACGCCATGAACGAACGCTACTACGCCGCCGCGTGCCAGACGGACTTTCCCTGCCCCACTTCGCGCCAGGAAATCGGCGACCGAACCAGGCGCATGTGTGAACTGGTTGAGCAGACGGTCACGGGTTACGAGCCATTCTTCGACGTTCGATTGCTGGTCTTCCCCGAGTTCGCCCACGCGGCGCCGGTTTACGACAGCGTGGCCAAGCTGCGCGAACACCTGGCTATAGAGATTCCCAACGAGCACACTGAACGCTACGCCCGGCTGGCTGCCCGACACGGCTGCTACATTCAGACGGGCACCTTTCTGGAAGCCGACCCCGCATTTGGCGACGTCGTGTTCAACACCACGGTGCTGATCGGCCCGAACGGCGTGCTCTCGAAGTATCGCAAAGTTAATCCCTGGATTCCGTGGGAACTACACGCCAGCCCGCACGACATCCCTGACTACCCGGACGAACCATTCCCGGTGGTGGAGACCGAGATCGGCCGACTCGGCGTCGCTATCTGCTACGACTACCTGTTCCCGGAGACGATTCGTCAGATCGCATTCAACGGTGCCGAGATCATCATGCGCGTTTCGGCTTACATGGATCCCTGGGGGGCGACTGAACCGATGGACTGGTGGACGCTGTTCAACCGGTCCCGGGCGGCCGAGAACACGGCCTACATAGTGGCCGCCAATCAGGGGGCCAGCCTGAAGAACTACCCGCCGTTCAGTTGGCCCGGAGGCAGCATGGTGGTGGACTACGACGGACGCATTCTGGCCCAGGCCGACGCTGGTCCGGGTGAGAAGGTGGTTGTAGCACCGATCGACCTGGCAGCACTACGGGCCGAACGCCGTCGCCGCGTGGGGCACGACATGCGGGCCCACCTGCGCAGCGAGGTGCACAAGTATCTGGGCGTGCCACATCTGTCGGCGGCCGGTCCCGGCGATCACCCGTTAGCCAGCGAGCGAATTCGCGATCGGATCGCGGAAGCGCAAGCCCGACAAAATCCGGGAGTTTAGAGCCTTGCCGGCGTGGTGCGGTGGAGGCGTCAGAGCAGGTCGTACTTCTGCATCCGGTACCTGAGCTGATCGCGGGAGAGGCCCAGCAGCGCCGCCGCCTGGGTCTGGTTGTTGCTGGCCCGCGTGAGCGCCTGGCGGACAAGCTGCTCTTCCACGACGGCCAGGTCCACGCCTCCGGGTGGCAGCATGGGAATCCCCGAGGCGTTTACCGATTGCCCACCCGGCGTACCCAAGACGAAGTCGACCGGCTTGAGCACGGAGTCCTTGCAGAGCAGGACCGCCCGCTCCACCACGTTGCGCAGCTCTCGAACGTTGCCGGGCCAGGTGTATCCGCGCAGGTGCTCGAATCCCTCCGCGTTGATCCCGGTCACCGTCTTGCGGAACTCGGCCGCGAACTTGGCCACGTAGTGATTGGCCAACAGTTCGATGTCGCCGTTGCGTTCCCGTAGTGGCGGGAGGTGCAGGGGAATTATGTTCAGGCGATAGTAGAGATCTTCGCGGAAGTGACCGTCTTTGACCGCCTGGTCTATGTCGCGATTGGTGGCGGCGATGACGCGTACGTCCACCGAGATGTCGGTGACGCCGCCGACGCGCCGGAAGGCCCGCTCTTCGAGGAAGCGCAGCAGCTTGGCCTGCAGCATCGACGGCATGTCGCCGATCTCGTCGAGGAACACGGTTCCGCCATCGGCGACTTCCAGCAGGCCTTTCTTCTGCGCCTTGGCGTCGGTGAAGGCCCCCCGCTCGTGCCCGAAGAGCTCGCTCTCCAGCAGGTGTTCGGACAGAGCGGTGCAGGTGATGTTCATGAAGGGGTGGTCGGCCCGGTCCGAGTTGTAGTGGATGGTCTTGGCCACCAGGTCCTTGCCGGTGCCGCTTTCGCCGCGAAGGAATACGGTTGACGCGCCGCTGGCGGCCACCTCCTGTATGGTGGTGAACAGCTCCTGCATGGCGGCGCAGCCGCCGATGATTCCCTCGATACCGAACTTGCTGCGGATCTGATTGCGGAAGTCCCGCACCTGTCGCTTGAGTCGCGTCGCCTCCAGGCCGCGTTCGATGATGAGCATCAGCTCGTCCATTTTGAACGGCTTGGAGATGTAGTCGAATGCCCCCAGGCGCATGGCCGACACCGCGTCTTCGACGTTGCTGAAGGCGGTGATCATGATGACCACCAGGTCGCGATCGTGGCGGCGGATCTCTTCCAGCACTTCCAGGCCGGTCATGTCCGGCAGCTTGTAGTCCAGCGAGACCAGGTCGTAGGTGTGGTCGCGGATCATGGCCAGGCCCTGCTTGCCGTTCTCGGCCTCGTCCGCGATGTAACCTTCTTCATCGAAGCGCTGGCGCAGCGACCAGCGAATCAGTTTCTCATCCTCGACGATCAGAACTCGGGTCTTGCTCATTGCTCGCTGGCAAGCTCAATGGTCACGGTTGTGCCCTGGCCTTGCCGACTCTCCATCGCAATCTTTCCGCCGTGCGATTCGACGATCCATTGGCAAATGGACAGGCCCAGTCCGGTCCCCTTGGCCTTGGTCGTGTGAAATGGCTCGAAGGCCTTTTCGACCATCTCCGGCGGCATGCCGCAGCCAGTGTCGATCACCTCGATGCGTACGATAGCATCCGTACTTGAAAGACGGAAGGTGACCTCCCCCGCCTCCTCGCAGGCGTGGGCGGCATTAAGGAAGAGGTTGGTCATGACCTGCCGGAACTGCATCTCGTCGATCCGGGCCTCGGCGGCACACTCCAGCCCGTCACAACGGATGCGCAGTCCCTGTACTGCCGGCTCCTGCCGAAGGTGCATGAGCAACTGCTGCAGCAACCGCCCGATCTGCAGCCGCTTGCGCACCGGCGGTTTGGGCCGGGCGTAGATCAGCAGGTCCCTGGCCGTGGCATCCAGGCGGTCAATCTCCGAGAGGACCTCACCGATGACCTCCTTGTGCGGGTTACCCGGAGGCAGGGAGTGCCCGATGACCTGTATCGCTCCGCTGATGCCGGCCAGCGGGTTCTTGATCTCATGGGCCAGGGTCGCCGCGAGCTGTCCGACATTGGCCAAGTGCTCCGATTCTGCCAGGCGTGCTTCCAGCCCGGTTCGCTCGCTGGCCCGAATCAGCTCACTGGCACCACGATGATAGGCTTCGAGCATCAGTGTGAGTTCCATGTCCAGCAGCTTGTTGACGGCGCTCATCTTGGCCCTGGCAGCCGGCAGGTCCAGGGTCTGGATGCGTTCCAAGATGGCCGTCCGGAGCACGCTCATGCCCATGATCATGAAGTGTTCCGGCAACTGGATGGAGACGTGTACCCGGCCGATGGCCATACACCGCCGGGCGTACTCCTCTTCGTAGACGCCGTGAAAGAGATCCTGCACCCAATGAAGCAGCGACTGCTGGAGGGCGTGCGCGGTAGAGCCGCTCTGTTTCAGTACGTCCAGGGCCGGCGCGTGTTGCACCAAGCGCATGTAGAACTCGTCCACGATGGCAGGCAGATGCGGGCGCAGCGGGTCGGCCAGCGATCTCAGTTGAACCGCGTCCGAGGGGTCGAAGCCCACGTATCGCTTCAATTCATCGAAGGGTGTTTCTTTGGCCACAACTGTGGATTCTCCCGCCTCAAGCATCGGCATCGGCCTGTCATCGCTCTGGGTGCTACAGCCTTTCTATAGCACCAAACGCCGAGCGCCGCAAAGCACCGGGCTGTGCGGGCAAGCGGTCCGGCGGCGCGAAGAAAGAGGCGTACGCGTGCGCCGTGCGGTAACGCGTACGCCTCATCGGGTGCCTGGTTGGCTCCTGAGGGAATAGTAACAGCGGTCGATGCCCAGTCGCGATCGCCCCGCCGGTTTGCTCCAGCCGCTCTAATCCTCGCGCTGTTTGAGGCCGAAGTTCTCGTGCGTGCCGGTCTTCTTGGCAGCCTCGTAGTCGAACTTGGCGTCCGCGTCGTGGGTGGGGCTCTTTTCGTTGTGACAGCCGAGGCAGGTCTCCTCAGTGATCTTGATCATGCCGGCCTCTTCCATCTCGCTCCACTTGTAGTTCCGCTTGGACTTCTTGACCTCCTTGTGCAGCTTCGCGTAGGCCTCCCCCGCACCATGGCAGCTCTCGCAACCAACGGAGCCGTGCGACTTGGCCAGCTTGGCGGCCTTCTTCTCGTCGTCCAGGAACTGGAAGCCGCCCGCTTGGCCCCAGCCGACGACGTGGCAGGCCACGCAGCTCTCGTCCTTGGTGTAGTCCTTCTGCGGGTCGAGGCCCGCCTTGGTCTTGGCTTCGGCACGCTCGCCCGGTTTTAGCCCCTCCATCGCCTTGGCGTGTGGTGTCTGTTCCCAGGACTTGAACACCTTGCTGTGGCACATCTTGCACTTCCTGCTGCCGACGAACTTGAAGTCGCCGGCTCCCACCGCTGCAGTGGTCAGCGTCGTGGCAGCGTCAATGGTCGCTACGTCACGCGCCTGGGCGGGCGTCTCGGTTGCCAGCCAGGCGACACCCAGGCCGGCCACCGCCAGAGCTACCACCGTACCTCGAAAAGTCCAGGACTTGGTCATCTGATCATCCTCCAGTTTCAGCTCCGAACCAAACTTCACGTGGTGTGATTTTGTAAACCCAACGCTGTTGGAATGCAACAGGCTGCGCCTCAGCCACCCATAAAACATTGGCCCTGAACGCGCGCAGAAGTGATGCCCATACTGGAGTGGGTAAGTCCTACTTCGTCCTGCGCACGCCGCTACGATCTGGGGCGCTAGCCCCAGGACCAGGCGAAGCGATCCTTGAAGTGGTAGTAGTACAATCCGATTATGCGCATGCTCACTATGGTGAAATAGGCCTGCAACAGCCCCCCGATCGCCCAGAACATGGCGACACTCTGCTTGGAGGTCGTCAGCTCCGCGGCAAGATCGCCGTGTTGGCTCTTGAGTACGGTGGTCCCTGCCACGAGCAGACAGACTGCCAGGTAGGCAGGAAAAGAACGAATCATAGTGCGCACTATCAAGTCCACCCGGAAGACCGCGGGTAAACCGCCAATGGCAGTCACCAGCAGCACCATGGGCCAAACAAACAGGAAGGCGCTCAGCGCTGCCACACCAATTGGGCCGTCGGGTTCAATGTCGGTCCAGTCTTCCGGTTGCATGGCCAGGCCAACAATGATCCCGAAGATGACTGCCGGGATGAGCGCCAGTATCGAGGCGCCGGTGAATTTCAGAAGCGGGAGTATTATGTCGTCCCACCAACCCTCCGTAGCGGTCAGCGTCGGCAAACGCTCTTCTCCGCCGGCGGCTTCCAGAATCACCTTGAAGCAGTAGGAGAAGAGCCAGCCATACACGATGCACGTGGCGGCCAGCCCCAAACAGCCGCCAAAATCCAGTATGGGCAGGATTCCGTACAATACGGAGATGATCACCAGCATGATGAGGTTGTTGGGTTCGGTGAAGAACAGGAAAGTCCAGCCGACGGAGCTCCAGAAGCCCTGGGATGGCCGCTCTCGCGACCTGCTCCGGCCCATGGCCACCAGTTCTTCCGGCGTGTAGGCCGAGTCCGATGGCTGCGGGGACACGGCACTGGCCGACTGGTCCGGCGCCGGCGCAACAGCAAGCGATGGTGGCAGCGGGCTCTTCTCCAGGAGCCAGTCGTCATCTTCGGGCGGCGCGATAGCGACCTCTTTGGCCGGGATGGTGAAGACCACGCCGCACTTCTTGCACTTGGCCTTCCTTCCCTCACTACCCTCAGGCAGTTTGTACCGGGCACTACACTGGCACGTGTACGTGGGCATCTGCTCTGCACCTCCTGGCTGTCGAAGACGCGACACACTGCCGCAAGTGCTGTTCTTGGCGGGCTCGTCGCCAGGACCAATCGCGCCAGGGTATCTCAGGCAAATTGGCCATCGAGGCGCCCGACGGAACTCCGAGCGCCTGCCAAACGGCTCCACCGCGCACGACGGGCGGCGCCCGCGAACGGCACTAACTAATGTGTACCCGGTTCCGGCACTGCTGGGAATTAGAAAACGGTCCGTTAATCCGAACTGGTGCCGACGAGGGTCCCGCGACCGCCGTGCTGGTCCACAGCGTCAAGACGCACGCAGACCACGTCGCCGGGGACGGGCGGTCGCTGATCCGCCGCCTCGAAGCGGACTTCGAAGTACCGGTCGGTGCGCCCGTGCAGCAGGTCGCCGCTGCCGTTTCGGTCAGCGCCCTCGACGATCACGCGTGCGCCCTCCCCGACAAACTGGCGGGCGAATGCGCGGGCGGACTGCCGTTCAGTCTGCCGCAGTTGCTCCAGCCGCTCACGGACCACCTGACTGCTGACGAAGCGGTCAGTCCAGCGGGCGGCGGCGGTCTTCTCTCGCGGGCTGAAGGGGAAGGCGTGAATCTTGCAGAAGCCGACGCTGCGAGCGACGTCGAGCGTGCATTCGAAGTCCGCGTCCGTCTCGCCCGGGAAGCCGACCAGAACGTCCGTGCTGATTGCCGGTCGATCCAGCGTCCGCTTGACGCGCTCGATCATGGCCAGAAAATCCTCCGCGCTGTACTGGCGGTTCATCCGCCGGAGGATGTCCGGGCTGCCGGCCTGTAGCGGCAGGTGAAGATGAGGCACGCAGCACTCGTGACTGGCCAGGACATCCAGCAGATGGTCGGTGACATCGCCGGGTTCCAGGCTGGACAGCCGCAGCCTGGCCAGGCCGGGCACCCCCGCCACGGCATCCACCAGGTTGGCCAGTGGAGAGCCGTCCGCGTCATCGCTCTCGGCGAACCGGCGGCGGATAGCGGTCGATCGCCCGTAAGCGCCCAGGTAGATGCCGGTGAGCACGATTTCCCGGTGGCCGGCCTGCACGAGCAGCCCAGCCTCAGAGACTGCCGCAGCTGCGGACTTGGATCGCAGGTTTGGCCGAAGCTTCGGGATGAGGCAATAACTGCAGTGAGCGTCGCAGCCATCCTGGATTTTCAGAAACGCCCGCTGATGCCCGTCGAAGCCGTGTATCGGACGTTCGCTATCGGACAGTTCGTTGACAATCTCCGATAAGGGTGCGATACTAATTACGGAAAGAGGGTTTGATTCCGCCGCGTGCTCTGCTCGCTCCCCATGAGCCGGCGACCCTGCAATCATCCATCCGTCATCCCGTTGGAGTTGGCGACGAGCAGAGCGTGTCGCCGAAGCCGTGCGCTGCGGATCCGCATTCCGGTCCGCTGCCACGTTCAACCGATGGACAACAAAGTCGCGGAGCCGCTGAGCCAGGTGTTCGTCGTGTCCCCAGACGCCGACCACGCCCGGAATGCCGGTCAGTCTTTGGCGATCGGCTGTCGCTCCGCAGCCCACGACGACGACAGGCGTCGCCCCACCGCCGGCGAGTCGGCGCACTGCCTGCCGCGTCTTGGCGGAGGCGGTACCTGTGACGGCGCAGCCGTTAACCACCGCCAGGTCCGCCGGCTCGCCGTCGCAGGCGGGTCGCAGGCCCAGCGATTCGAGGAGTTCACGCAGTTGTTGGGACTCGTACTGGTTGACTTTACAGCCCAGGGTCCTTAGCAGATACTTCCGGCTCATGGCCGGATGAATGTAACATGCCGGAGTTCGGCGTGAAAGACGCCTGGCGGAAGACGATACCGCGGGACCGACCGTCGAAACCGGCTCAGGAGACGCGTAAATGGCTAGCGGGCAAGCCGTTTGGGGAATAGACGTCGGAAAATGTGCGCTCAAGGCCGTGCGACTGCGAGCCGGCGACGACGACAAGGTTGAACTGCTGGCCAGCGACTACATCGCCCACGCCAAGATCCTCACCCAACCCGACGCCAACCGCGACGAACTGGTCGCCAACGCCCTGGAGAAGTTCCTGTCGCGCAACGACCTCTCGAACGACCAGGTCGTAGTGAGCGTGCCCGGGCAGCACACGCTGGCCCGGTTCAGCAAGCTGCCGCCGGTGGACGAGAAGAAGATCCCCGAAATCGTGCGCTACGAGGCCGACCAGCAAATCCCCTTCGATATCGACGAGGTGATCTGGGACTACCAGACCTTCCAGGAAGAGGATTCGCCCGAGATCGAGGTTGGCATCTTCGCGATGAAGCGTGAGTTGATTCGCGACTACCTGCTGCACTTTGAGAACGCCGGCATTGAGCCGGTGCTGGTGCAGGCGGCACCGCTGGCCCTGTACAACACCGCCCAGGCTGACGGCATGCTCAGCGATGAGACCACCATCATCCTGGACATCGGGGCCGAGAACACCGACCTGATCGTGGCCACGCCCTACAGTCTGTGGACCCGTACGATTCCGCTGGGTGGCAGTAACTTCACCGACGCCCTGGTCAAATCCTTCAAGCTCAGCTTCTCGAAGGCGGAAAACCTCAAGCAGAGCGCCGCGTCCAGCAAGTACGCCCGCCAGATCTTCCAGGCCATGCGTCCGATCTTTGCCGACCTGGTGCAGGAGCTGCAGCGGTCGCTCGGGTTCTACACCTCGACGCACCGCGAGGCCAACCTGACCAAGTGCCTGGCGATGGGCAACGCTTTCAAGCTGCCGGGCCTGCAGAAGTACCTGCAGCAGAATCTCGGCCTGGATGTGGAACGTCCCAACGCCTTCTCGATGATCGCACCCTCCGCGGCGGTGAACGCCCCGCAGTTCAAGGAGCAACTGCTGAGCTTCGGCGTCGCCTACGGGCTGGCTCTGCAGGGGCTCAACCAGGGCAAGATCACCAGCAGCCTGCTGCCTCCTGAGATCGCCAGGCAAGCCGTGTGGGGCAAGAAGAAGCCCTTCTTCGGCGCGGCAGCCGCCTGCCTGCTGGTTGCCGCCGGCATGATCTGGATAAGGCAGGTGGTGGACAGCAACGCCGTGGCAGACGACATGCCTCCCCCGCCACGCATACCGCTGGACCAGGCGGACGACATCATTCGTAGCGACACCGGCTCTAACCTGCCGGCCTTTCAGTACGCTCAGCAGATATCCACCGCCGCCGATGTGCTGCGTCGTGAGCATGGGCGCTTAAAGGGCGAGGGCGAGTACGAACTGGAGACCATCGACGAGTTCCGCAAGCTGCAGGCCAACCGGGTTTTGATACCCAAGCTGTACGACGTGATACACCGCTCGCTGCCCGAACCGGCCGAAGCCCTGCGCGATGCCGAATCGCCCGAGGCCTACCGGGCAGCGGTGGAAGCCGATCCAGTTCGCCTGGAGCGCGGGCGACGCGAGCAGGTGTTCCTGGAATCGCTGTCGTTGGAGTACGACCCCGAGTTGACCACGCTCGGTATGACTGACGTTACCGGTGTCGAAGTGGACGCTGTCGATCCCGAGGGCATCGAACAGATGGACGAGGGGTTCATCGTGACCCTGAAGTGTCGCACTCCAAACCGTGACGGCGTCAAGTTCGTGTCCGACGTCTTCATGCAGCGGTTGCGGGAACTGGGTCGTCCGCCGGGCGAGGGTTTCTTCATCAATCGTGTTGTGCTCGTGAGCGGCGAGCCGCTGGTGCGTGGAGCCGCTGACTCCGACAAGCGGAAGGACGAACGCCAGAAGGGGCCCGGGCGCGGCGCAGGACGGGGTAGTCGGGGGACGGGCAGCAAAGCCGGGAGTCGAGGCAATCCCGGGCGATTCGGTGGTCGGTTCGGTCAGACGGGAGAGCAGGAGGACGATACCGAAGAGGCCACCTATATCGACCCCGTGACCGATGAGTCCATGGACGCGGACTGGGTTTTCACCGTCGAATTCGACGTAGTCCTGAGCGACTACCCCGAGCCCGAAGAAGAGGAAGAAGACGCCGATGACCTGGGCGGACTCTAACTGACGGGCTAATCGGTCGATTCTGCCGGAACCGCGGAGACTGGCCGGCGTCAAACCAGGATGGAGACACGATCCGATGGATCTGCTCAAACGGCACCTATTCCTCATAATCTGCGGCGCAGTGGCCGCGGCCAGCATCGCCCTGGCCGTACTCGGCATCAACAGCATGTCGGCCGTCAAGGACTCGCTTGCCCGGGCATCACAACTGGCTGGCAATCTGCAGCGTCCTGGTCAGCCCATCAATATCACGCACATCGAGGCTGAGCGTGATCGCATCGACCAGATTGAGAAGCACTACACCGCGGTCATCGACTGGTCCAAGCAACGGAACCTGGCCCAGCCGCTGATCCCGAACGCCTTTCCCGAGCCCGACAGGAATCAGAGGCTCGACTTCAAAGACGCCTACGGCAGGCGGCTGCGCGAGCTGCTCGATATGCTCGACCCCGGTACGGTCGCTTCCGGCCAGGACATCACCGAGATGGCCGAGTTGATAGCGGAGGAAGACGAAGCCGAACGCTGGGAAGGTGCCGCGCTCGACGACGTTGATCAGGCCCCGACTATGCCGGGTGCCGAGGAGGAACAACCGGCGGAGTACCGCTCCACGCTGCTGACGGACTACGGCGCCAGGAAGGACGCCGCTGCCAGGGCGAACATCACCAAAGCCCACCAGTTTCGTTGCTACGCGGACATGTACGCCCTGGAGGTGATGGGCGGAATCCTGGAGCCCGACGTCATAACGCCCGACGATCTGGCTATGTGGGACGCCCAGGTGTCGCTCTGGGTCCAGGAGAGCGTGATAGCTGCCCTGGCCCGGGTAAACGAAGAGGCTGCCAACCGGCTCCAGGCCGAGGGTGAGACCGCCTGGGTGGGCAATATGCCGGTCAAGGAATTCACGTCCATTCGTACCTCGCCGTACATCATTCCGGACATGGAACCCAAGTCGCCGGCGCGTCCCGGCGGGTCCGTAGCGGCCCGGCCGCCCGAGTCGGCGGACGAGGTGTTCACCCACTCGGTCTCCAACTACCTCTACGAGGTCGTGCAGTTCACAGTCGAGATGGTGGTGGATGCCCGGCAGGTTCCGACGATCGTCAACGAGATCTGCCGGGACAACTTCCACACGCCGCTACGAATCGCGTACATGGACGTTTCCACCAAGCCCAGCTCGTGGTCGATGAAGGGCAAGGTCTACGGGGCGGACCCCTCCGTGCGGGTGGTGATGGACTTCGAGACCATTTTTCTCGGTGACATCTATCGTCGACTGATGCCCGAGACCATTCTCGGCGAACTCGGGGTCGAACGTCCGGAGCCGGAGGAAGAGGAAGACGAGGCCTAGAAGCCCGTCGTGGCAGAATTGGCGCTGGTTTTCCGGGTATGGCACCGGTTTCCAGCCCGTGAACGTGCTGGCAGACGAGGATCGGACTCATGGCCAAACAAGCGGTAGGCCCACTTGAGAGGCACATCGAAAAAGGCGTTCTCGGACTGGCGGTCCTGCTGTTGCTGGGTTCCGTCGGACTGTACCTGGTGCGCTCGCCGAACACCGCGGTAGTCGGCGGGCAGGAAACCGCGCCGGGCGAGATCAACGACCGCGTGCGCGATGCCGCCCGCAGTCTGCGAACCAGGCTGGCCAACGCCAGACCCGAGCCTACCGGCGTCGAGGACCCGCTGCCGGAACTGGCCAAGGGTGCGGATCCGCTCGCCATGGCGGACCTGGATGTCACGTGGCCCAGCCCGGTGCCGACGATGCCGCGCGTGCCCAACATCGGCAACATCGTGATAGAGGGCGAACTCTCGCTTGCGTCGGCGGTGGCCCCCGGCAAACCACTGTGTAAGACCGGACGCAGCGTGGCAGTACTCTTTCCCACACAGACAATAGAAGACCCCGACGCCGAGGACTTCACCGACGAAGACGAGTACTACGAAGAGGAAGTC
>JANQGB010001474.1 GCA_028277545.1 Phycisphaerae bacterium
AGGAGGAGGGTAAAGACCACGCGAAAGGATGTCGATCCACTCTTATCTGGCGAAGTTCTCAGGTTGCCGCGCGTTATCGCCAGCGCCTTGCGTACTGCCAGAACACGGCAGGTTGTGGGAATGAGCGCGCTCGCACGTATCGGTCGCGGCAGGTCCTGCGCGGCCGTCGTGTCGCCTCTCGCGCAACGCGGGGTGAGCCTGAGGCGTCCTGGTGCCCGGCAAGCATGAGGCGCCGAGGGGAGTGCGGGTCGTTTGAGACTCCGCTGCGCGGAATGCCCGCCAGCAGAAGAATGGTCAGTCAACGCAAACCGGAAAGGTGTAACCAACATGACCACCACACTAGTAGAGCCTACTCAGCAAGGGCAAGAGCAGACGGGGTACGGTACGGACCATCTCGGTGGCAAGTACCTGACGTTCAAACTCGGCGACGAGGAGTACGGCGTCGAGATCCTGAAGGTCCGTGAGATCAACGGGATCATGGACATCACGGCTGTGCCGCAGATGCCCGCCTACATGAAGGGCGTCATCAATCTGCGCGGCAAGGTCATCCCGGTTATCGACCTGCGTCTGAAATTCGGACTGGAGGAGATCGAGCACACCGACCAGACCTGCATCATTGTCGTGGATGTCGGGAGAGAGATCGGCACGATCGTCGATACCGTGTCGGAAGTGCTGGACGTTGACGGCTCAGACATCGAGCCGCCGCCCGCCCTCGGCGGCTCGGTCGATACGTCCTTCATCCTGGGCATGGGCAAGGTCAACGAGGAGGTCAAGATCCTGCTGGACATCGACCAGGTGCTGACCACTGCCGACCTGCAGAACGTCGCCGCCGCCACGATCAACGGTGAGTTGGATGGCTGCGCCGGTCCGCCTGCCAATCAGACGTAGTCACGCAGTCCTTAGTCTTGGGCCCGGGCGTGGGGAATCGCAGCGCCCGCTTGGTGCGGGCGCTGCGGCGGCGACTGGGGCTTAGTAGTGGGAGACTGTCGGGACTCCCGAAGCCAAAAGCGAGAGGAAACAGATGCGTGGTGTGTTGTTGATAGGCGCATCGACGGGGGCTCCGCGCAGCCATCACGTCTACCTACAGACGGCGCCGCGGGGATTCCCTTGGCCAATCGTGATAGTCCAGCACATGCCTTGCGGTCCGTTCATTGAGGGTGTGCTGCGCTACCTGCGGGACACTGTCGCCCTGCCCAGCAAACTGGCTGAAGACGGCGACCCGCTCCGCGCGGGAGAGGTCCTGCTGGCCGTGCCCGGTACACACATTCGGTTCGACAGGACCGGGACTCGGGTGCGTGTGGCACCGGACGCCGGAGAGAACGCTTTCGCCCCGTCGATGAACGTGGCCTTTGGCAGCGCGGCGCCGGTGTTCGGTCCGAGGTGTTTGGTCGGCATGATGTCCGGTCTGCATGCCGAGCAGGACGGGGTGGACGGTTGCCGCGCGGTTCGCCGCGCGGGTGGCAAGGTAGTGGTGACGGACAGGGCGACCACGCCCTGTTACCACATGGTGCGGCAGGTTCGCCAGGCAGGCGAATGGGACAGCGAGGCGCCGC
>JANQGB010001476.1 GCA_028277545.1 Phycisphaerae bacterium
CCAGGGCGAACACTTCACTCCAGTTGGTGAGCAGGCCGCCGCCGGCCTGGTCGAGGGCGCCGGTATCTAAGCCGTTAACGAAAATACGTCGGCCTTCCACTGCATCGTAGGTCACCACCACGTGTTGCAGGGTGGCCTGGGCGATCTCGTCGTCGTCCTCGGTGGCCACCACCGGCTCGCCGGCGTTGTTGTCCTCGGTAACCGTGCTGCGATTGTAGGCCTCGTAGTTGTACATCATCTGCGACACAAGGAAGTTGCGCGTGGTCGGGCCGCCGGCGTAACCGACAATCCAGGCGTTTTCCTGGGCCACGTTGTCCGGTGCCACCCAGGCCTCAATGCTGTATTCGCCGGTGCCGGTAAGCAGCTGGTAGAGCTTGCTGCTGCCGGACACGCTGCCCTGGGCCTTGCCGTTGACGAAGCGAACACCCCAGCTGGCCATCCAGCTATAGTCGCCCGACAGGCCTAGGGGAATTTCCGGCAGCACGCCGCTGGTATCGGCGGTCGTCGTCCCCTGCCCCTCGCGGAACTCCCACTTGGCCACCAGGTTGCTCTCGAAGCGGCCGCCGCTGTTGGCGATGATGCCGTCGGCCTCGAGGATCTGCGCCTTGCTGATCACCAGCGCCGGGTCGACCTCGGTTACCGGCACTACCGCCGCAATCCTTGCCACTGCGGACTCCAGCTCCTGCGCGTCGCTGCCGCAGTTGCTCCAGCAGTTGTGCTGCTCGGGGTCGAGCCTGCGCACAATACGTGACGCCCCGGGTTCGGCCAGGTCGATGACGGTGCGAAGAGCATCGTAGGCGGAGTCCCGGTCAGCGCTGGCGAAGTACGGTGACTGCGGGAAGGCCGCATCTTCCGCGTGACACTCACTGCAGTAGGTGCGTAGCAGGCCTACCAGTTCGGTGCCGGACTCCACGTTTAAACCCAGCGCATCGAGTTCGTCCGCTGAAGGCGGCAGCACCCGGGTGCCGGAGGGGTCAACCGGGCTGCGCGGGATCAGCCGCACCTCACTCTCTGTCTGCGACACGCCGCTGGCCCAACGCTCAACGTAGCCGGTAAGTGTGGTGGCGCAGGTAGCGGTTTGATCGGCACCCAACCAACAGTTGTGGCCGTTGGCCACCCGCAGCACCGCGGCGGACGCGGCGGGGTCATCAAAGTTCACAACCGCCTTGGCCACCTGCCAGGCGTTGTTCACATCGGTCTGATCGACAAAGGCGGTGCCCGCCGAGCCGCCCGGGGTGTGACACTGGCCGCAGCGGTCGTTGCCTGCCAACGGGTCGTAGAACTCGCGTTTGAAGTTCTGGATTTCGTCGGAGGCAGGCGGTGGTCCCGAGTACACGAACTGGGCATTGCCCAGGTCTGCCGACAGGTCGACTTCGCGGTTGCTGGCACCGCCGCCGGATCCACCACTACAGGCCGACAGCAATAGGCCGAGGGCGAACCCTATCAGGCAGGCCCTCTGGGTCTTGCTCATTTCCACGGCTGGACTCCACTGGCTCATCCGCTCACCCCCTTACAGACCGGCCGCGCAGTAGCCCGCCACTTCGGCGAACACCTGCTTGACGCTGTGCGAGCTGCTGAAGCTGGCGATGAAGCCATCCATGGCGGCGCGCTCGCCGGCGGAGTCCATCGGCTCCCGCAGGCAGACGTTCTGAAACACCTTGCGCACCTGACAGGACGCGAAGGCGTCACTGTCAGCGAGCTCTGCTCCCATACTGGCAGCACCGTCACCCTCGGAATACTCGGGGTTGACGGCGAGATCGACACTGCCGCTGTTGGTCGGCGACGAGCGCCAGCCGACCCGCCCACTGTTGTCACCGAGCCGCCAGTAATTGGTCCAGTGATCGTTGGGCGTGACGTAGCCCGCGGCGAACGTCGTATCGTTAAGGTAATACTTGTCCTGCACCAGGCCCGGCGTGTAGACCATCTGGCCGAGGTCCATGCGCTCTTCCTCGGTGAGATTGGGTTGGCTCCCCTCATCCGGATACACCCAGTCGTAGTAGGCGAAGGCCTGGGCCATCGGGTCCATCCCCGAGTGGCAGCTCACACACTGGTTGAGGAACAGGGTGCTGTCACCACCAGGGCTGCGCGAGACGTCCTGGCGAATCCTGTCCACCGGGCGGGTGAAGTCTTTGAGCTGCTCCATGTCCATGCACAGGTGGTTGAGGGCGGTAAAGCGGAACATGGCGCGGTTGGTGCCATCCACGAAGTAGGCGCGGGCCGCGGCGCGCGTACTCATGACCCCGGCGGAGGCCGCCGGCGGGAAGCCGGTCACCGCGCTCTGGGAGCCACGTACCAGTACGGTCGGGTCACCCAGGTTGGCGCCGCTGGCCTCCAGAAATTCGTAATGCCGGTTGTCGCTTC
>JANQGB010000472.1 GCA_028277545.1 Phycisphaerae bacterium
TGCGCCTGGGGCGGAACGGTGGTAGAGGCCTGGACCAGCGCCGGCGCCCTGCACGACTTCGGAGGCTTCGACGGGCCGCTTGCCGACCTGAAGATGGAGCAGCAGCGGCCGGGAACCCTGGCCGAGCTGCACAAGGCGGCGGCGGAGAAGTGGTGGCGGGCCTTGGAAGCCAGCGACGCGAACGCGGGGCGATCCCAATGGGCGCAGCCCGAGTTCGACGACAGCGCATGGGACACACACGAGGTCCCCCGCACGTGGCAGGAGACGCCGCTGGCCGGATTTGACGGCCTGGCCTGGTTTCGCACCCGTGTCGAGATTCCCGCACGCTGGACAAGCGAGGACTTGATTCTCGAGCTCGGGCCCGTCGACGACATGGATACCACCTGGTTCAATGGCCATAGTGTCGGCGAGGTGAAGGAGTTGGGGCACTGGGCGACGCCGCGCAGCTACCCTGTTCCTGCCGGGATCGTTCGGCCGGGGCTCAACACCATCGTTGTGCGCGTTCTCGACACGCGGGGCGGTGGTGGACTGTACGGCAAGCCCGCCGACGTGCGATTGCGCCAAGCGAAGCGGCCTGATGCTTCCCTGGGGCTGGCGGGCAACTGGCGATATCGCGTCGGGCCGTCGATTGCTGATCTGCCCGCGTTTCCGGAGCATCAGCGAATGCGCCCCAACCTGCCCACCGTGCTGTTCAACGGCATGATCGCACCGGTCGTGCCTTACGGAATCCGAGGCGTGATCTGGTACCAGGGAGAATCGAACTGCGCGCGGGCGGAGCAGTACATCACTCTCTTTCCGCGCATGATCCGCGACTGGCGCGATCACTGGGGGCGGGGTGACTTCCCCTTCTACTACGTGCAGATCGCGCCATTCGACTATCGAACGCCGGCGCCGATCGCGGCCGAGCTGCGCGAAGCACAACGTCTGGCATTGCGCACGCCCAACACGGGAATGGCCGTCACACTGGACATAGGCAACGTGACCGACATACACCCGCGTAACAAACTGGACGTTGGCCGTCGGCTCGCCTTGTGGGCCATGGCCAAGACGTATGGACAAGACGGCCTGGTGCACTCCGGACCGCTGTATCGCGCCCTGGAGGTGGAGGGCCAGAAGGTACGCATCCTCTTTGATCACGCCGATCGCGGGCTGGTTGCCGCGACGCCACTCGCGGGTTTTGAGATTGCCGGACAAGACGGGCGCTTCGTACCGGCCAGGGCAGTCATCGAAGGCGACGCGGTCGTCGCCATGAGCGACGCAGTGCAGAAGCCCATCGCCGTCAGGTACGCGTGGAGCAATACGGCCGAAGCCACGCTGTTCAACACGGCCAACCTGCCGGCCTCACCCTTTAGCGCCTCCACGCAGCCGCGATAGGGGGCCGCGTAGCGGTACGCGGCCTCAGGGCGCTCGTGGAGCGGACTGCGCCAGGCCAGAAAGGTCCGCGGACAACGCGGGCCACGCCTTGACGGGGGAAGATTCGCCTCCTACCATGGACGATGCGCAGATAGGGGTGCCTGAAGTCATGTGCGGTCGCTGGTCCTCCATCCTGACCTTGCTGTCGTTTCTGTGGCCGGCTACCGGTCTGGCGACGGCGCTGCACCACAGGGCGGCGCATAACCACCCGGCCGGTGCCTGCGAAGGAGGCCCGGAGCGGGACGATGATCACCAAGAGGCACCGGCGCATTCCGACGACTGTCCGATCTGTTATCACCTCGCCCAGGTCCGGCAGGCACCCACGGTCGACGACTGTTCGGTCTGCTTCACATCTGAAGTGAACTGGTACACCGAAGCCGCGCCTGTAGACGCCTGGCCTACTGTCGCGCGCGGTTGCGATCCAATCATTCCACGGGCGCCTCCCGTCCACCTCGCCTAGACCAACAGAGGTTTAACTCGTGCCTTACCGCCGGTTTGCGCTGGCGCCAAAGCGCGTGGCTTTGGGCGTGGGCACATGCCTGTCGGAAGCGTGCGCGGACCAAGTTCCGGTTCCGGGCAATGTGCCCGCGCTACTTTGGGAGCCGCCGTCCGACATGGGGACGATATCATGAGACGCCATGCATTTACGCTGGTGGAGTTGCTCGTGGTCGTTTCGATCATTGCTTTGCTGATCGCCATCCTGCTGCCATCGCTGAGAAACGCACGGGAGCAGGCCAAGGGCGTGGCGTGTGCCAGTAATCTGCGCTCGCTCGCGTTAGCCGTACACGCCTACGCCAACGCAAACCAGGATCGTCTGGTGTCAGCCGGCCTGGCCCACGGAGGCAGCGTTGACGAGCACGCGGCGTGGATCTACACGCTTAGCGCTGAGTACGGCAACAAGCAGGTTGCCCGCTGCCCCTCTGACCAGAGCGCGTACTGGAAGACCCCATTGCCCGACACCGAGCCCCCCCAGCTTCGTCGCGGCAGTTACGCGCTGAATTACTACACGGTGAAGGAGATCGGTGGCCGAGGACCGTGGAACCGCTTGAGTCTCTTCCGGCGGCCTGCCACGTCCATCCACATGGTTGAACTCGCCGAGGACGGACAGTATGCCGCCTCCGACCATGTGCACCCGGAGACCTGGTGGTCAAACCCGAGGGTCTTGGCGGAAAGCGAGGTGAACCTTGAACGCCACCTTTCGAAGGCCAATTACAGCTTCATTGATGGTCACGTCGAACCGCTGAGGTTTGAGAGCACGTATCGCCTGGACCCCGACGGGGGCTTTCCGCCGAAGTTCCTGGTCAACAAGTACGATCCGGCGATCGCGCGCTGAGGGGAGGATGGCAATCACGGTGGGAACACGTGCCCGTGGAAGGGAGGTGTCCTACGGAGAAGTAGACGAGACGTCTACACGAGGTCATGTGCATCCGCTCGGTTGACGCCGGGTGC
>JANQGB010001491.1 GCA_028277545.1 Phycisphaerae bacterium
TTCCTGCTGGCCCGCAGTCAACTGGCCACCGTGATCAAGAGCGTCTTGGCGTTCTGGCTGATCCTCATGACCTACGTCGGGGTGAACTACGTGTTGGGCACCGGGCTGCACAGTTACGGATTCGGCAAGGGCGCGGTGGCGCGGAATATGCTGGTAGCCGGCGTTATCGACCTGAGTGTGGTCATCGTTCTCAGCGTCATAGCGCAGGTCAGAGGCGCCGGTCGCGGATCCACGTTCGCGGCCCCGGGCGTGACTGCTGCACCAACAGCGTAGGTCGTTCGGGCGTTCTGCCCCACTAACGGGGCGCGTGGCGAGCAGCCGGAGCCTGCGCTGGGGCGCGGTGGTTATCGGCCTCCGGCGACTGATCGCCAGCCAGTAGCACTTGCTTCGTTGTACATGGCAGCGCTTCTTTTCGGCGCGCATTGAAGTTCGACTGACACTTGCGGTAGACTAGCCAATTGACCTCCCACCGCCGCGGCGGCTCACTCCGGGCGCGTGATCTCTGCTCGTGTTGCGGTGGCGTTCATTTGCGGAGGGTGTGGCATGCGCCGTCGAATAATCATCTGCCTGGTGCTGCTGCTGACTCTGTGCGTGTTGGGCGACGCCATTGCCATGTTCTGCCTTTACGGCAGTATTCGCGAGCTCTCGGCGGTGGCGGAGTCCCATCGCATTCAGGTCATGCGCGCCAACCTCACATCGTACGGTGTGCGCGTAGAGTCGGACCTGTTGGCCTCCCGGGACGGCCAGCGTCATCGTATCAACCACCAGGCTGACACGTTAGCCCGGTTTGAGCGATCGATGGATGAATGCGGCGCCTGCCACCACATGCCAGCGGTGCAGGCTCAGCTCGACGAACTGCGTGCCACCTATGATTCCTACGTAGCTGCGGTGGAGAGATTGAACGCGGCCGGAGACGATGAAGATACTGCTGTGCTGGTGCAGCAGGCCGGCACACTGATCGATCGCCTGGTGCTGCAGACGACCGACATGGGCGACCAGGCATCCCACCACGTGGCCGTCCGCAGCAGTGAGGCCGCTGCCAGCGTCCGCAACGCCTGGTTCATCCTCTGCGGGACGCTGGTGCTGGCCCTGGTGGTGGGCGGGGTGACTGCCAGGCATCTGCATCGTCGCCTGACCAAGCCGGTGGAGGCCTTGCTCGAGGGCATTAACCGAATCCGGCAGGGCGACCTGATGCACCGGCTGCCCGTCGACGCCGATCCCGAGTTCCGCCAACTGGGCGAGGCGCTGAACCACGCCTACGAGAACCTGAAACACGCCCAGCAAGGTGCCTTTCAGGCGGAGAAGATGGCGGCCGTTGGCAAGCTGGCGGCCGGCGTGGCTCATGAAGTGGGCAATCCGCTGGCCAGTATCTCGTCAGTGGCGCAGATGATGCGCCGCAAAGGCCAGTCGTCCGAGCAGACGGAACGTATCGATCTGATAATGGAACAGATATCGCGGATTTCCCGCATTGTTCGCGAGTTGCTCACGTTCTCGCGAGCGGTGCCCCGCGGGGACCGCGTGCGGGTCGACGTGGCGGCGTTGGTTGACCAGGCAGTCAGCCTGCTGAGTTACGACCGGCGGGCAAAGAACATCCGCATCGTGTGTGACTTGGCCGCCAATCTGGACCCGGTGCGGGGTGACACCGACAAGCTGCTGCCCGTCTTCACCAATATCATCATCAACGCCTTCGACGCCTTGAGCGCGGAGTCAAACGAGTCGCCCACACTCCATATCACCGCCCAACAGGAGGGCGGTGCCGTGATTCTGCGTTTCCGT
>JANQGB010001511.1 GCA_028277545.1 Phycisphaerae bacterium
ACCTTGCCAGCGGGAGTCTGTCTGGACCGTACCTGCTTGCCGTACTTCGCCGATCTGATCCGCCCGGACTTTGAGGCGGAATACCTGATCTTCGTTGCCGACCAGTTGGGACCGGCGCGTTTGCACGTGTATGCCTTCGGGCGCGGGGCGGCGCCTCCCACGGATTGAGGCCGCCGCACGCGCCGGTGGAGGCCGGGCCGAGACGCCCGGCGGATCTGATGTCGAGACGATGGTTACTCGGGTGCCTGGCGACGCTGGCGGTCTGCGGGCTGATGTTCGCCGCCTGCTCGCAGGAGCAGAAGCGCAAGCTGCTGCCGGTGTTCTTTGACGGCGTACCAACGGAGGACTCCGCCGCGTCGTCGTCGTCGGAGGCGCCGGCCACGGACCAGCCCGGCGAGCCCGAACCGGCGCCGCGTAGGGCGTCGCTGCTCGATCCGTCATCGCCGATGGCCACCCAGGTCTCCCACCATCACGCCTTCTTCGCCAGCCGGTGCGACGCCTGTCATGAGCCCGATGTTGCCGTGACCAATGCCCGCTGCACCAGTTGTCATCAGGCCGGTTCGCACCACGGCGCGGAGGTGGACATGACCTGCGGGTCGTGCCACGCGGAGCATTCCGGCCGGCTGGCCGACCTGACCCGCACGCCGACCGATCGCTGCACCGCGTGCCACGACAATGCTCCTTACGAGGAGGAACACGCCGAATTCTCGCTGATCGACGATGCCGCTGCCGCAGCCCGGGCCAAGTATGCCGGCGGCGTGGAGGTGTTTCACTCGATTCACCTCGAAGCGGAGGTGCCCGAGGGCGATCGGGCGGACCAGCCTTTTCATTGCCTGGATTGTCACACGTACGACCCGATGCAGCCGGACACCTTCGGCCGGCCGGACTATGAGCGCGCCTGCCGGTCGTGCCACGAGCTGGCAGTGCACAAGAGCATCCCGGAGACCGACTGGCAGAGTCTGCGCGGCACCCTGCCCCCGGGGGCCGACCCCAACGCCGCGTTAGTGACGGACGCTCGCTGGCGGGCCTTCGAAGAAAGCGCGCCCGAGGCGGGACAACTGGCGGCCCTGAGCACCGTCCGCGGGAAAATGGCTGAGGATGGCCTGGAGGAGTGCTTCCGCTGCCATTCCTTTGTCGACCGCGAGATCGACGGGGATCACTACGCCGTCGTTCCGCCCGCCAGAACGGGTAGCTGGTTCCGCTGGGGAAGGTTCAGTCACAGCGCCCACGCGTTTCTCGACTGCCAGCGGTGTCACACGCCCGCCGAGGACGCCGAGAGCGACCTGGGACATCCCATGCTGCCGAACCAGGCGACCTGTGCGGAGTGCCACCGCCAGGGCGGCGTCTCGAACGCCTGTTCGACCTGTCACCTCTTTCACGTGCGCCAGCCGCGCTACGATAGTGACACCGTGCGTCAGAAAAGGATCACGGACCTGATCAAGGCTGGCTCGCGGTAGGGCGGATGGTGTGGCGCGCATCTTGATGCACCTTATTGGATGGGTTTGTTGTTCCCCACCCCTTGCTGCGCAAGGGATGGGGCACCCGGCAGGGGGTGGGGCACCCGGCTGCGCAAGAGATGGGGCACCCGGCAAGGGATGGGGCGCCTTCGCACACGGGCGCGCTGTCAATCGTGGCTCTCGAGGCCGAATAGGGTTCGCATGGTTTCGGCGTAGATCATCCCGCGCCCGTCGGCGCCCTTGGCGTGCAGGGTTCTGGTGGGCTGGTGCAGCACCTTCTTGACCACCCGGTGCAACATCTGCTGGATCAGCTCGCGGTCGTGATCACTGCAGTCTGAGAGTTTGTTCTGCAGCCAGTTGAACTCGCGTTCGGTAATCTCGCCGAGCCGCTCGGTCAGCGCGGTGATGGCCGGCCCGACGTCCCGGCTGCCTTGCCAGTTCAGGTAGTCCATCACCGCCGATTCCACGATTCGCTCGGAGTCGGCCACCTTGGACTGGCGATCGGCGGCGTGCTGTTCGGTGACCTGCTGGAGGTCGTCGATGTTGTAGGCGAAGACCGCCTGCAGCTCGGCGATCTCGGGGGCGATGTCCCGCGGGACGGCCATGTCGATCATCAGCAGCGGGCGATACCGCCGCATCTGGGGGATGTTTCCGAAGCGTTCCAGCGTGATTATGGGCTGCGATGCGCCGGTGCAACTGAGCACCACGTCCGCCAGGGCAACCAGGTCCACCAGGTCGTCGAAGGGCCTGGCTTCGGCACCGATCCGCGCGGCCAGTTCCTCCGCCCGGGCGGCGGTGCGATTAGTCACCAGCACACGCCGGGGTTTCATCTCCAGCATATACTTGAGCGTTAGCTCACCCATCTCGCCGGCGCCGATCATCAGCACCGTCTTGTCGGTGAATTGCGAGAAAATCTGCTTGGCGAAGTCCACGGCGATGCTGCCGACGCTGACGCGGCCTTCGGCTATGCGGGTCTTGGTATGAATCTCCTTGGCTACGGCAAAGGCCCGCTGGAAGAGGGCGTCAAGGCGGCGGGGTGCATCGATCTCGATGGCGCCCTTGGCTACCCTCAAGGCGTTCTTGGCCTGGGCCAATATGCCGGACTCGCCGACGACCATGGAGTCCAGTGAAGCGACTACGCGAAACAGGTGGCGGACCGCCTCGGCGTCTTCGTGTTGATATAAGGAGGGACTGAACTCGTGGAGCGGAATGTCGCGATGCTCGGCCAGGAAGGCGACGGTGTCCTGCACCGTGGGCTCGCTGCGTACCGGCCTGGCCAGGTACATTTCCGTGCGGTTGCAGGTGGACAGCAGGATGGCCTCGGCCTGGGGATAGCGGTCGTTGAACTGGCGCAGGGCACCGGCGCACTGGTCATCGCTGAAGGCCAGCTTCTCCCGGACCGTTACCGGGGCGGTGCGATGATTGCAGCCGACGACGAATGTCCTCATTGGTGGACCACGCTCAGCGAGTCGACAATCAGAAAGACGATCACCAGGGCGGCCCCGGTGCCGGTCGCCAGCAGGGCGGCCTTTCGCCCGCGGAAGCTGGGCACCAGCCAGGTGGCCAGCACACCGGCGGCGTAGGTTCCCCAGAGCACGATACACAGCACGATGAACGCGTCACTCAGCCAGCTTGGCCGCTTCGAGGCCTCTATGTGGAACATCCGGCAAATGCCGGTAAGCACACCCAGCGTGAAGAACGCGAAGCCCAACATCGTGCACCACCGGCCCAATCGCTCCCAGCTCTCCAGGGCGGCGAAACGTCCCAGCATCATGGAGGGCCGTTTGCTGCGCAGGGCGCGCAGCAGTGCCAGATAAACGGCACCGGAGACGCCGCCGCAGACGAAGAACGTTCCGCCGATCACGATGAATATCTGGTGGACTACGAACCAGGCGGCGGACGGCGCGGTGGCCGTCGGTCTGAACAACATGGTGAACGCCCCGACCTGGATGATGGTGGCGATCGGCAGCAGGAAGCTATCCAGTCCCAGGACGGCCCGGTTTCTTCCGGAGAACCACGCCACTGCCGTCAGCAGGGTGGCCAGGAGGATAGTGCAGTCAAACGTGCTACCCACGGTAGCGTAGACGCCCTGGCTCTCGATCCTCCAGGCGAAAAGCAGAGTGTTGAGCAACACGATGCCCGCCACTGTCTTGGGCAGGAAGGTGCCGATTCCCTCTGCCTGATAGCGTATGCGGACAGCTATAGTGGCGCTGGCAGCCCCCAGCAGGACGGAGGTGACGACGACAAGAAGAAGCTGTCCGCTGGCAATCATGGCCCGGCGTCTCCACAAATCGGGACGGTTGCGACGGCGTCCGGCTCCGCGCCCATTATATGGGGATTGTATCGTCTTGTCTGGTTGCGCAAAGAAGTTGACGCTTGCGGCTGGGCGCTAGCGGTTGGATGCTCGCGGCTGGCCGCTTGCGGTTGGCCGGGTGTCAGCTTTGCTGTGGGGTGGGCGGCTCACTGCAGACTCTGTTTCTTCCGCGTCGTTTGGCGAGGTAGAGGCTATCGTCGGCCCTGCGGAGCACGTCGTCCCATTGCCCGGCCAGGGCAGAGGCAACTCCGATGCTGACGGTCACCCGATCGGCGGCGGTACTGGCCGGGTGGGCCAGGTTGAGGTGCCAGATTGACCGCCTGATCTGCTCAGCCAAGGCACAGGCGCCCGACACGTCCGTCTCGGGAGCCAGGACCACGAACTCCTCGCCGCCGTAACGTCCCACGCTGTCCAGCGCCCGACAGGTCTGCAACAGGCAGCGCGAGATCTCCTGCAGACACTTGTCGCCCGTCTGGTGTCCCCGGGAGTCGTTGAGCTGCTTGAAGTGATCGACGTCGATCATCAGAATGCTGTACACGTGCCGGTATCTCGACGAGCGCTCATGCTCCAGTGTGGCGGCTTCAGAGAAGGCTGTACGATTGAGCAGCTTGGTGAGCGGATCCAGGCGATTGGCCTGCTCGAGCTCGATGTTGGCTTCAATGATCAGCTCTGTAAGCCGGGCCTGCTGCTGGGCGAAATCAGCGGCGGTCTTGCGCTGGCGGTAGCGTCGCCGGGCGGTATCAATGGCCCGCTGCAGGACGTCGGGGTTCAGGTCCCGCTTGGCGATGTATTCGTCCGCCCCTTCCCGGGCCAGTTTCGCGGCGGCGTACTCGTCACCGCGGCCGGTCAGTACTACCAGCGGGCGCATGTCGCCCGACGACCGAATGCGCTGCAAGACCTCCAGCCCCGTCCGGGCACCGAGTTCGTAGTCCAGGAAGGTGACGTCCACGTCCTGCCCGGATAGCCTCTCGATGGCCTGGTCCGGTTCGGTCGAGTGCACGAACTCGATCTCCAGGCCGTAAGCCTGCTCCAGGTTGCGGCGCAGAAGCTCGGCGTCGCCGGCGTCGTCATCTATCGCGAGAATCTTAAGTTTCTTCGCAGTCATCTGTCGATCTCACCGCGGTGGTAGCGCAACCAGGTTGAACCAATACACTCCCAGGTTGCGAACGCAGTCGATAAACCCGTCCAGGCTGACCGGCTTGGTGATGACCGAGTTGCAGCCCAGCTCGTAACTTCGGCGGACGTCCTCGCTCTGCGCCGACGTGGTCAGCACGACGACGGGCACCCGTCGCAGGTCCTGGTTGGCACGGATCTGACCCAGGACCTGTTTGCCATCCAGCCGGGGCATGTTCAGGTCCAGCAGGACGAGGTCCGGTAGTGGCGAGGTCGCCGGGGCGGCGAAATCGTGACGCCGCAGCAGGTAGTCCATGGCCTCCTCGCCGTCCGAGGCGATGCGCAGGTCTGCCTGGAACCCGCCTTCCTCCAGTGCCCGCCGGGTCAACTCCTGGTCGCCCGGATCGTCCTCTACGAGGAGAACAACGGGGCGTGTGCCATCGGCATTTCGCTCTCGCATCCCTGATCCTCCGGATTACAGTTAAGAGTGAATCTAAAATGGGCCCCTTGCCCCGGCTTCGACTCGACCCACAGCCGGCCGCCGTGGCGCTCGACGGTCTTGCGGCAGATGGCCAGTCCTATGCCTGTTCCCTCGAAATCGCTGCGGCGGTGCAGTCGTTTGAAGGGGCCGAAGATCTGTTCGGCGTAAACGGCATCGATTCCGATGCCGTTGTCACGCACCCCCAGGACCCACTCGCCGTCGACCCGATCAGCCGTGAACCTAATGACCGGCCGCTCGCCGGCGACAACGAACTTCAGGGCGTTGGCCACCAGGTTCTGGTAGAGCTGTGTCAAGGTAGTGGCGTCGCCGATGACTTCGGGCAGCTCATCGCGCGTAATCTCAGCGCCCGTTTCCTCGGCCAAGCGGGCCAGCGCCTCCAGGGCCCGGTCGGCGCAGTCGTCGAGCGAGAGCAGATCCCGTTGCATCGCTTCCCGTCCGGCGCGAGACAGGCGCAACAGATCCTCCACCAGCGTATGCATGCGCTGGGCCGCATCCGTGATGAAGCGCAGGTCCTTGGCCGCCGGTCCGGGCAGGTCGTCCCCCAGATCCCTGGCCAGTAGTTCGCTGAAGGCGATCAGCTTCCGGAGCGGCTCCTGGAGATCGTGACTGGCCACGTGGCTGAACTCGTCGAGATCAGCGTTCTTGCGGGCCAGCTCCGCGACGCTGGCCTCCAGGGCGTGGTTGGCCTCCCGCGTGGCCGCGTTGGCCCGTGCCAGGGCCTCGTTGGCTACCCCCATCGCGGTGGCATGCTCGCGCAAGGCTTCCTCGGCCCGCTTGCGCTGGACGATGCCAAAGGTGTTCCTGGCAAAGAGGGAGAGCTGATCTATGTCGAACTGATTGTAGTCCTGTGGTTTGTTGCCCACGCCGAGCACGGCGACGATCTGATCGTTGTCGAATACCGGGACCGCCATCTCCCGCTGGATAGGGACGTGGCCGGCAGGCAGTCCTTTCTTGTGGGGCAGGCTCTCGTAGTCGTTGTGGATCACGGGTTGGCGCTGGTGGATGCAGTCCACCCATACGCCGGCCTTCTCCAGGGGATAATGCGTGTTGTCCCCCGAGACCGAGCAACGCTTCAGCGTCTCCCGCGACCAGGTGTAGAGCGCCAGAGTCTTCTGGTCGGAGTTCACGAAGTGAAAGTAGCCGATTCTGCTGTCGGTAAGGCGGACGCCCTCTTCTAGGCCGTGGGCGATGATCTCGTCGACCGACGAGGAGTCCATAATCTGGTTCAGATTGAGAGAGGCCTTCAGGACATTCTCCGCCTGCTTGCGCTCGGTGATGTCGCGGACCATGGCGGTGAACACGCAGCGCCCGCCCGGACGAGCTTCACTGAGTGCCAGCTCAGCAGGGAAGGTAGTGCCATCCTTGCGCCGGCCAAGCACCTCGCGGTCCGGGCCAGTCACCCGGTCTCGGCGGTTGCGCACGAAGTCGGCTAGTGACCCGCTCTGTGCGTCACCCGGTCGTTTGGACATGAGCATATATAGGTTATGGCCCACGATCTCGCTGGCCGTGTAACCGAACAACTGCTCGGCCGCCCTGTTGACTGACTCTATCCGGCCCTGCTGGTCGGCGGTGACGATTCCGTCGACGGCGCTCTCCAGAATAGTGCGGACGCGGGTCTCGCTTTCCTCCAGGCGCCGGACCAGCGGATTGCTGATACGGATGTTCACCAGCGCACCGCCCAGAATGACAACCAGCGCCGCGGCGCCGGCAATGGTGCCTGCCCGCAGGAAAGGGGCGCGTAATTCTGACAGGTCGCAC
>JANQGB010000480.1 GCA_028277545.1 Phycisphaerae bacterium
GAACTGGCCACCGCGACGTCCACCGCCAGGTTGCCATCGAAGTCCGCTGCGGTGATTGACTGTGGCGTCTGATCGCCGGCCAACGGGATGTTGACGGCCGGCGCGAAGGTGGCGTCTCCGTTGTTGATCAGGACCGAAACATCGCTTGTAGCCTGGTTGCCAACGACGATGTCCGGGTAAGCGTCGCCGTTAATTCGGGCCAGGACCAACTCCCGGGGGCGCTCGTGGACCGCGAATGGCCCGTTTACCGTGAAGTTGGCATTACCATCATTCACCAGCACGACCACGTCGTCAGACTCCCGATTCGCGACGGCGAGATCCTGATCGGTGTCCCCGTCCAGATTGGCCGCCGCTACTGAGCGTGGGACGAAACCTACCGACAGGCTCCCTGCGGCAGTGAACGTGCCGGACCCGTTGTTCAGCAGGATGACGACCCGGTCTGTCTCGGGGTAGGTCACGGCCAGGTCCACGCTGTCGTTGGCGTCCAGGCGTGCTGCAGTTATTCCAAAGGGAGAATCAGTCAGGGCGACGTGCGACGCCGCGCCGAACGACCCGCCACCCTGGTTGGGCAGAATGGAGACGGAATTTGAGTCACTGTTGGCTACCGCGATATCCACATCAAGATCACCGTCCAGGTCCGCAGCCGCCACCGATACTGGAAACAACTCCACGGGATAGTTGACTGCCGGCGCGAAGTCTATGGCAGCGACGTCTCTGGCGCTCAAGCCGGCGCACAGAGACAATACGGTCACGCTCACCGCGGTTACCGCGTTGGCGCAGGTTGTAGGCAACATGGAACGATACCCCTCGCTCAGAGATTACTGTTCGACGGTCAACTTGCGGAGACTTGTGTCTCGGCCCGACCGTATTTTAGCCCTTCACACCCGCGGCGTCCATGACGCCGAGCGCTGACCGCGTATTTAACGGTGCGTCAGGGGC
This sequence comes from Phycisphaerae bacterium, assembly GCA_028277545.1. GTDB lineage: Bacteria > Planctomycetota > Phycisphaerae > UBA1845 > UBA1845 > JANQGB01. The sequence continues at coordinate 940 of JANQGB010000480.1, forward strand.
GTGCGCGGTCTATCCCACCTGTGACACATGTAGGCACCCTGCGTGCACCAGCCTCCGACCACCGGTACGCAGCTATGGCCCGGGCAGAACCGGCCTGCGTCCGCATACGACCAAGTGTCATCGCCGGCACAGCGAAGTTCCCCGCCGCCACTGCCGAATGCCAGGGCGAATTGGCATCAGTCCTGGCCTGCGACGGCCCCGAATTGATCGCCGTCGCAGTCCAGGTCGACAGCCGTAAGCAACTCTGTACTGGCACCACCGGTGGCGTAGTCCACCGGTCCCGAAAGCTCTCACTCTACCTCCTCAGGTCCGGAGGGCCGGGAGCTGCCCTACCGGCAGGTCACTCCTGCCGACAGCGTACTACGGGCCAGTTCCGTGCCAGAAGGCGCCACCAGCCACCACCTCAGCCTGGAATCGGCCCTGAGCACTCCATAAACGAACATTTCCTTCGTGAAGAGGCGCGCCGTGGGCTCGGCGACGGTTCCCGCAGAGCCGCGATATTTCGTGGAATCCACAAATCCGAGTGCAAAGCCGCAGCATATGGTGGCTGTCCGCCGGGCTGGAGTGGCGTCCGGCTAGGTGCGCGCGATGCCGAGCCGCTTCATGCGTGACCGGAGGGTGGAGGGCCTGAGCCCTAGAATCACTGCTGCGCCCCTTGGTCCCTCGATGGTCCAGCGTGTGCGCTCCAGGGCCGACAGAATGTGGGCTCGTTCGGTCTCCTGCAGG
>JANQGB010000144.1 GCA_028277545.1 Phycisphaerae bacterium
CTCCGTCAACTCGCGCTGGGCCGCCTGGGCGATGGTCTCGCCTAACTCGGCGAAGCCAATGGGCAGGCACCACATGTCTTTGTAAGGCTCGTTCTTGCGCCGAACCAGCAGCACCTCCCGCTCCTCGTTGAGTACCACGGCCGCCGCGACGGGGAGCGGATTCCGGTAGGCGATGGCAGCGCAGTCAGGACAGACCTCGCGCAATCGATCTTCCACCACCTGTGTCACTAACGGGGCACCGCATTGGGTGCAGTGTTTCGCCTTCAAGGGCATCGCGGGCTCCGGCATCGAAAGGCGGCGTCGGTCTTGTCCACCACCACCGCCCCCCGGCTCCGGACGTACTGCCGGGAGGCGGCCTCCATGAACTGAGGCAGGTCGCTTTCAGGAGTCGCCTCCGGGATGAGCAAGGGCAGCTTGAACTTGAGGTAGGCCAGCAGGTCGTCCATATCTTCGGCCTCGAAGCGCAGGGTGTTGCGGTAGTCAATGCGGACGACCTCTCCGAACCACTCGTCGAGTACGGCCGCGCCGTTCTCCGCCGAGAAGCGCTGCGCCAAGGCCGACAGCTCGGACTGGGCTGCGTCCATACCGACCGCCTCGTACAGGCCGGTGAAGCTGTGCGTGCTATGGGTGATGGCCAGGAACAAACCGTCGCGCTTGAGCACGCGGGCCACCTCCGCCAGTGCATCCGGGAAGAAGTAGAGCGAATAGGAACATATCACCAGGTCGTAGTTGCGGTCGGGACACGGAAACTTGTCGCCCACTGAGGCGCAGAAGAACCGGGCCTTGCGCCCCGTGGCGACGATTCGTGCCAGGTAAGGTTCCTGATTCTCGGACCACACGTCGACGCCGACCATCGTGGCGTCCGGGGCAACGCGGCGTGCCACGGCTTCGCCCATGAACCCGAAGCCGCAACCGAGATCCAGCACCTGGGCAGTACCGCTAAGATCCAAGCCGTCGAGCACGGCATCGCGGACATCAACCTTGTTGGTGGATCGCCGGCGAATGAGGGCGGAGATGGCCTCATGGTTCGCGGCGGATCGGAACGGCCAGACCTGGGCAGCGGCCATAATGCACCGATTATCGGGTCCGGAGCGACAGCTGGCAAGGCAGTCAGTGCCGGCCGCCAGCCTGACTCAGCGCGGTCGGGTTGAAAGATCAAAATCAGATCGCTACGGTACGACCAGCGGAGGCTCTGCACGATATGGGGCACACCAAACAGATTCTGGTAGTTGAAGACGAAGCGGATTTCGCCGAGTTGATCTGCTACAACCTCAATCAGGAAGGCTTCGCTACGCAGTGGGCGGGCGACGGCCGGGGTGCGATGGACGCGCTGCGCGACCGTGTACCGGATCTGATCATCCTCGACCGCATGCTGCCGCAGGCGTCCGGCGATGAAGTGATCGCGGCATTGAAACGCGACGCCCGAACCAGGGCGGTTCCGGTCATCATGCTGACCGCCAAGGGGGAGGAGACCGACGAGTTGGTCGGTCTAGCCTTGGGGGCGGACGACTACGTCAAGAAGCCGTGCTCGATGAAGCTCCTGCTGGCCCGAGTGGG
>JANQGB010000188.1 GCA_028277545.1 Phycisphaerae bacterium
TTCTCGAGGCAGGTCCGCAGCCGGTCCAGGACCCTGCTCCAGCGTGAGCGGAGCGTTGATTCGGGCATCGCCAGCCGTCCGGCCGCCTCCTTCCATTGACCAGAGGTGATGGCGGCGATCTCGCCGCAGAGCACCCGATCCGGCTCTTTCAGGCGCATCATGCACTCCCGCAGAGCCGAGACCTCCTCCAAGCCCGACAGCAGGTCCGACGTATCCTCCGACTCATAAACAGGTTGTGACTGTTCGACCGACTCGTCTTCGCCGGCTCCCAGTGGCGCCGCCCCCGGCCTGCGCAGGGCGTCAATCGAACGCCGGCGAGCGATCTGTATCAAGTAAGAGTGAATATTGTCGATTCCGGGATTACCATTGATTCGAAGGGACCTGCACAGGTCGGTCCATACCTCGGAGCAAACGGAATCCAGCCAGAGCGGATCCCGGCGGCAGCGCTCGCGGCTGGCCCGGTAGACTGTGTAGCGGATCAGGCGGTCATAGCGGTCCATCAGCAGGCGCAGCGACAGGGGGTCGCCGTCGGCTATCCGGCCCAGCAGGTCATTGTCGGAGCCACCCTCCCTCGATTCATTCCCCATGCCTCGCATTGTCTCGTGGGTACCCGGTGGGTCAACAGCCGCTGGCACTGCGGGCCGGCTTGAAAACCTCTCGCCAGTCCCGTACCGTCACGCGACCAAAGCATGAACGAGGCATAACGAGAGCCCATGGACTACCCGACCTTCACCTGTCCCCCCCTTGGCGGCGGCATTCTCATCGCGATCGTGGCCATCGTTCACGTGGTGATAGCCCACTTCGCTGTCGGGGCCGGTGTTTTCCTGGCGATTACGCAGACGGTCGCCCTGCGGCGCGGTGATACCCTGTTGCTGCGCTTCCTGCGCGACAAGGCCAAGTTCCTCGTGCTGCTGTCGTTTGTGGCCGGCGTGGTGACGGGGGTGGGCATCTGGTTCTGCATCTCGCTGGTCAGCCCGCAGGCCACCAGCGCCCTGATCCATCAGTTCGCCTGGGGCTGGGCCGCGGAGTGGTGTTTCTTCGTCATAGAGATCGTGGCCGGTTACGTCTACTACTACGGTTGGGATCGTCTCACCAAGCGGCAACACCTGGCGGTGGCCTGGATCTACGCCGCCAGCGCCTACCTGTCTCTGGTTCTGATCAGCGGCATCCTCAGCTTCATGCTCACGCCGGGACGGTGGCTGGAGGTCATCCAGAACCAGGATTATTCTGGCGACGCCGCCTTCTGGGCGGGCTTCCTGAATCCGAGTTTCCTGCCGTCGGTCTTGCTGCGAACACTCTCCTGCCTGGCGCTGGCCGGCGTGTTCGTGGCCATCATCGTTAATCTGTCAAGAAGCTACGACCGGGACGAGCGGCGACGCATCATCAATCACGCCAGTCGATTCCTCGTCCCGTTGGGGCTGATGATTCCGCTGGCGGTGTGGTACGTCGCGGTGTTACCCCGGGAAGCTGCGGAACTGGCCATGGGCGGTGCCGTGGCCATGACCCTCTTTCTGGCCTTTGGCCTGGTCTCCAGCCTGCTGATCGGCGGGTATGCCTACTTCGGGCTGGTAAGAAACAAGCGCTATATCAACCTGGAAACTTCGCTTCTTCTGCTGGCGGTCGCCTTCATAGCGACCGGCTCCATGGAGTTTGTCCGGGAGGGCGTCCGCAAGCCGTACCTGATTTACGGACACATGTACAGCAATCAGATCCCCGCCAGCCAGGAGTGGGAGCAGAAGCTGGCCTCCGACGGTGTGCTGGCCCATGCGCCGTTTGCCCGGCCTCCCACGATGTCGCTTGATGAACTGGACGATTTGCCGCTGCACGTATACGGCAAGTACGTCTTTGACGCCCAGTGCCGCGCCTGCCATGAATTGGGCGGGACGAACGATATTGTGCCATTGATCCGCAAGGCTCCGCGAGAGTGGTTGGACAGCACGCTGCGCCATCTGCACGAGATCAAGTACTTCATGCCGCCATTCCTGGGCACCGAGCAGGAGCGCCGGGCTCTGGTGGAGTACCAGTATTCGCTGACGCACCCGGAGGAGTTCACGGATTCAGTAGCTCAGCGTACGGATGATCGACATGCCGATTGATGTCCCCATTCCGCCCCCCGATCCGCTGGGCCTGCCGGCGCCGGACGCCTGGTTCGTCGTGCTGTTGCACGTCACCTTCCTGCTGCACGTGTTGTTCATGAACGGGACGTTGGGGGGGACGCTGATCGCATGCGGCCTTAACGCGGCGTCTCTGGCCGGATACAGGCGGGCGGACCACCTGGCCCGGCTGCTCCATCAGGCCATTCCGGTAAGCACCAGCATGGCCATCTCGTTTGGCGTCGCACCGCTGCTTTTTGTCCAGGTGCTGTACGGTCAGTTCTTCTACACGGCGACCGTTCTGATGGGTCCCACCTGGCTGGCCGCCCTGGGGGCGTTGCTGGTCGGGTTCTACGCCGTCTACCTGATTGCGTACTACGGCTCCAACGTGTTGGTGAACAAGATCGGCAAGTGGGACGCCCGCCCCGGTGTCAGGCTCCTGGTGTCGGTGGTGGCCGCGGTCTTGCTGCTCGCGGTGGCCTGGGTGTTCACGCAGAACCACGTTCTTAGCCTGCACCCCGACAAATGGCCGGTCGGCGACGGCTGGAAGATTGGAAGACTCTACACCGCCGTATCAATGTCACTGCCGCGCTTTGCCCACAACGTAGCGGGTGCCGTAGCGGTTGCGGGCATGGGCGTCACGGCGCTGGCCTGGTGGCGGCGGCGGCGTGGATTAGATGGCGAAGACGAGGTTCGCCTGATGATTCTGATCGGGCTGGGCATCGTCCTGCTGATGGCCGGCGTGGCGACCATCATGGGGCCGGTGCTGCTGTTCTCTCTGGAGAAGACGGCTCGGAGTGAGCTCTTCGGCTTCAGCACGACAGGTGGTGCGATCTGGACGCTGATGATCTTCACCGCGCTGCCTCTGCAGCTCTACGGGGCGATCATGGGCGTTCGCCAGCCCATGCGGGGCCGCTGGTCGCTGCTGACCGGCGGTGGGATGTTGTTGACCCTGATTGGCATGGTCTGCGCCCGCGAGCAGGTTCGGGTCAGCTATCTGACCGCAATCGATCACGAAAACGCCCTGGGCCGGGCGGAGCCGATAGTCCGAACACAAACCACCGCGGTCGCGGTCTTCGCCGTGTGTTTCGTCCTTGTTCTGGTGATCGTGCCCTGGATGCTGCGCTGGATGATGAAGGCGCCCCCAGGCACCGAACAAGTTACGGATGCGGTCGAAACACAGGCGTAGTATCCGATCCGCTTTCGGCTACCATTGATACCGGGACGAATGCCAAGGCCGCCAGCCTGCTGCGAGGCACGAACACATGAAACCGGACGACCTCATTGACCTGCGTAGTGACACTGTCACCAAGCCGACCGCTGCCATGCGCCAAGCTATCGCGGAAGCCGAAGTGGGCGATGACGTGCTGGGTGACGATCCAACCGTCATTCGCTTGCAGGAGAAGGCTGCCGCCTTGTTCGGCAAGGAAGCCTCCGTCTTCGTGCCGTCTGGCACCATGGCCAACCAGACCGCCATCCGGGCCCAGACCGAGCCGGGCGACGAGATAATCGCCCACACTGATTCACACATACTGCACTACGAGAGCGGAGCGCCGTTTGCCCTGTCGGGTTGCTCTGTGCGGATGATGCAGGGCTCTCGCGGTGTGTTCGACAGCGACCAGGTCCGCCGCGCCGTCCGGCCACCTGGCTCGCACTTTGCCCAGACTCGCCTGATCGTGGTTGAGAACACGCACAACCGCGGCGGCGGCGCCATCTGGCCGCGGGAGCGCATCACCGAGCTTCGCGGAGTGGCGGACGAGTTCGGTCTGTGCATGCACCTGGACGGCGCCCGGCTGATGAATGCCTGCGTGGCCACCGGCATCCCGGCTGACGAGTGGGCCAAGCCGTTCGACACGGTGTCAATGTGTTTCTCTAAGGGGCTGGGCGCGCCGGTGGGCTCGATCGTTGCCGGCCGGGCCGACATGATGGCCCGGGTCCATCGCTTCCGCAAGATGTTCGGTGGCGCTATGCGACAGGCTGGTGTCATCGCGGCCGCCGCCGAATACGCACTCGACAATCACGTGGACCGGCTGGCTGAAGACCACGCCAACGCCAGGCGGCTGGTCGAGGGCCTGAACACCATCCCCGGAATCTCAATAGAACCGGCCAGCGTGGAGACCAACATCCTCTTCTTCGACGTGGACGCTGCTCACGGAACCGCCGCCGAACTTTGCGAGCGCATGCGAGAGCGGGGCGTCCTGATGCTTGTCGAGGCACCGCAGCGCTTTCGGGCCCTGACCCACCTGGACGTGGACGCCGCCGGCGTCGATCGCGCTGTTGAGGAGATACGGCGGTTGCTCCGCTGACGAGCCGCGGACTTCAGTCCGCACGGACGTTCTCGTGAGATGTGGCGTTCGTCTCCGGTTGACGTCCGCGCAAGCTGAAGCTTGCGGCCCGCTTGCCATGAAGTCGAGCCGCGGACTTCCGTCCGCGCGGACGTTCTCGGGACGTGTGGCGTCTGTCTTCGGCGAGTGTCCGCGCAGAGTGAAGTTGGCGGCGCGTTTATGCTTCGGTTCGCTCGCGGGCGAAGCGGCTGACCCGCTCGTAGGCGGAGGCGAAGAAGCCCACCAGTGGGAAGCTGCTCTTGCCAAACGGCGACGGGCCCAGGCGCTTGAGTATTTCGTACGGTTCGGTGTCCGACGTCTGGGACACGTCCGCGAGCATCTCGCCCGTGTCCCAGAACTCGTTCAGGCACTCCTCCAGCGGCGCGTCGGCGGTGTGAATGCTGTGGTAGATGGAGTAGTCTCTTGGTGGCGGATCGGCACCGGTGGTGACGTCTGGCGTCACTGCTTGGCCGGACTCTCTGTCGGGCGGCAAGGACGGCCGCTGCAGCTTCTCCGCATTATTGGCGGCGCCCTGCTGCGGGGCCGATTGGTCCTCGGGTTGGCCATCGTGTTCGGTGTCGGCGTTCATCTCAATCCTCCGCGACGGCATCCTGGGTCAGCGAGAGCACCTCTCGCAGGTCCTGGGTGGATAGCTCGGTGAGCCACTTCTCGCCCGAGCCGATGATACGGTCGGCCAGGTCGCGCTTCTCCTCGAGCATGCGGTCGATGCGCTCCTCCAGGGTGCCGATGCAAACGAACTTGTGGACCTGCACCGTCTTGCGCTGCCCGATTCGATGAGCGCGGTCACTGGCCTGGTCTTCGACGGCCGGGTTCCACCAGCGGTCGTAATGAAACACGTGATTGGCCGAGGTGAGGTTCAGCCCGAAGCCCCCCGCCTTGAGCGACAGCAGGAAGATAGGAACGGACGGATCGTCAGACTGAAAACGTTCGACCATCTCTTCCCTTTGTGGCTGGCTGGTCTGCCCGTGCAGGAACAGGACTCCGCATCCCAGGCGCTCCTGCAGGTGGGGGTGCAGCAAATCGCCCATCTTGCGGAACTGGGTAAATACCAGGGCTCGCTCGCCTTCCGCCAGCACCTCCTCGAGCATCTCCACCAGCCGGTCGCATTTGCCGCTGCGTTCCGTGAGCGAGGCGGCGTGCGGGGCGCTCTCGAACACCAGTCGCGGGTGGTTGCAGACCTGTTTCAGGCGGGTCAAGGCCGCCAGCACCAGCCCGCGCCGGCGGATACCGGATGACAGCTCGATGTCGCCAAACATGTCGTCCACTACCGACTGATAGAGGGCCGCCTGCTCGCGGGTGAGGTTGCAGAAGACCTTCATCTCCATCTTTTCGGGTAGAATGTCGAGTGAGTACCCGAAGAGCGGGAACGACTCGATAACTACGACGAGCTCTTCGTCGAGAAGTTGGAG
>JANQGB010000194.1 GCA_028277545.1 Phycisphaerae bacterium
CGCCGCCGGCGTGGACATGGACATGTCGTCCTTTGCCTACCGCACGCACCTGGCAGACTCCGTGAGGTCGGGCAGACTGCCGGAGGCGGTGGTCGATGAGGCAGTCCGGCGCATACTGCGGATGAAGATTCGCCTGGGCCTGTTTGAGAGGCCCTACGTCGATCCGCAACGCGAACGGGACGTGCTCCTTAGCGCGAAGAATCGGGCACTTGCCCGCGAGGTAGCGGGCAAGTCGATCGTCCTGCTCCGGAATGAGGGAGGGCTCCTGCCGCTGAGTGACAAGATTGAGACACTGGCGGTGATCGGACCCCTGGCCGACAGCAAGCGTGATCCCCTGGGAACCTGGGCAGTCGTCGGACGGCCCGAGGATGTGGTTCCGGTACTGGACGGTATCAGGGCCAGTGTTTCACCCGGAACGAAGGTCCTTCACGCCAGGGGTTGCGACGTCACCGGCGATTCGACGGAGGGATTCGCCGCGGCAGTAGAAGTTGCGCGGCAGAGTGACGTGGTGGTCATGATAGTGGGCGAGACCGAGTACATGAGCGGCGAAGCGCATTGCCGGTCTTCGCTCGACCTGCCCCCGATTCAGCTGAAGCTGGTCCAGGCAGTCCACGCGACGGGCGTACCTGTGGTCGTGGTGTTGATGAACGGGCGCCCGATGTCGATAAGCTGGATGGCGGAGCACGTGCCGGCCATTCTGAACACGTGGCATCTGGGAGTGGAGTGCGGAAACGCCACGGCTGATGTGCTCTTCGGTGACGTCAACCCCGGCGGAAAGCTGCCGGCCACGTTCCCCCGCACCGTGGGACAGGTGCCGATCTACTACAACCATAAGAACACGGGGCGCCCGCCGACCAACGATCGATTCACCTCGAAATACATAGACCTGCCCTCCACACCCCTCTATCCGTTCGGCCATGGCCTGAGCTACACGCAGTTCGCCTACGACAACCTCCGCGTGTCACCGGAGAAGACCGGCCCCGAGGGGCGAGTGGCGGTGAGCGTCGAGGTGACCAACGTCGGCGAGCGCGAGGGCGACGAGGTGGTACAGTTGTACATACGCGATCTGGTCGCAAGCATGACCCGCCCGGTCAAGGAACTCAAGGGTTTCGAGCGGATCACGCTGCAGCCGGGCCAGAAGCGGACCGTGAGTTTCGAACTGACCTCCGAGCAACTCGGTTTCTATGATCGTCACGTCAGGTACGTCGTAGAACCAGGTAGGTTCAAGGTGTGGGTTGGTCCCAACTCCGCTGAAGGGCTTGAGGGACGGTTTGAGATAGTCGCTAACGACAGTTGAAGTCGGTGCCGGTGCGAAGTCGGCGCCAACGGCGGCCAGCGTTTCGCCGGCCGGGCGGAGTCCGCGGCCGGGGGAGTAGATCATGGACTACAGACCACTCGGGCAGAGCGGAATCAAGGTTTCCGAGATCAGCCTGGGGTGCTGGACGTTGGGTGGCCCCAACTGGGTCGACGGCATTCCCAATGGCTGGGCCGAAGTCGACGAGGGCGAAGCCATCCGCGCCGTGCACGCGGCGATCGATGCGGGGGTCAGTCACTTTGACAACGCGGACTGCTACGGTAACGGGCGGGCCGAGCGCCTGCTGGCCACAGCGCTCGGTGATCGCCGGGCGAAGGTGATCATCAGCAGCAAGGTGGGCCACTTCCGAGGCACGGCCAGGCATGCCTACGAGGCGCTGCACATCCGCCATCAGTGCGAGCAGTCGCTGCGCAACCTTGGCACCGACGTGATCGACGTGTACTACTTCCACCACGGCGACTTCGGGCCGGAGGATTGTTACCTGGACGAAGCACTGGACACAATGCGCCGCCTGCGGGATGAAGGCAAGATTCGGATAGTGGGCTTATCAGCCTACTCGGCGGAGGACTTTCAGCGGCTGGTGCCGAGGATACAACCCGAGGTGCTGCAAAGCTGGGCCCACCTGATGGACGACCAGTTCATTCGACCGGGGAGCGAGGTGGCCAGCCTGCTGGCCACCCGGCGGATGTCAATTGTGGCCTTCAGTCCGCTTCACCAGGGCCTGCTGCTGGGCAAGTACGACGCGGATTCGCCACCGCAGTTCGGCCCCGGTGACATCAGGGCGGGGAAGGAAAAGTTCTCTGCGAGGGGAATCCGAGCGGCGAACGCGGGTGTGGATCGGATCAAGGAGAGGTTCGGCTCGACCACCGAGGACCTGGCCCGCGTGGCACTTCAGTACGTGCTTGCCCACGTTATCGTGGGCAAGCACGTACTG
>JANQGB010000518.1 GCA_028277545.1 Phycisphaerae bacterium
AGTCGAGACAACCGGAACCCCGTCGACCGTCCATGCGTAGTTGTAAGGAGGCGTGCCGCCGGCCATCGTGGCGGAGAACTCCTGGGAGCCGTCTTCCAGCACGGTCACCTGACCGGCCACAGTGGCCGCGTCGGTGTCGAGACCGGAAGCGGAACCGGGAGCGGCGTCGGTCACGCGCAGCGGACCCGCGTCCTCAATGTAGAGGCCGGGGGCGACGACGCTGTTGAGCGCGGTGTCGGCGGCGAAGTCGAACTCAGGGGAGACGTCAAAGACTTCGTCGGTGCCGGCATCGTAGACTTGAAGGTTGAGGCCAGTCTCGGCGCCGAGGTTGGACCCGACGGAGATCTGGAACTGCATTTCGGCGGCTGGACCGTCAAAGATCGTGGCAACGCCGCGAATCTCACCGTCCTTGAATGCGGCCATCATGCTGCCGGCGGTGCTGACGTAGGCGCCGCCGTCAATCTGGACGACCGCGTGTACGGTCATGGTGTTCAGCAAGCCGCTTGGGGGAGTCCAATCCGGCGGAGCCGCAAACGCCGTGACGCTCGCGACGAAGGTTGCCGCCAGAACCAACAGGGATCCGAGGATCCCGCGTGCCTGGTGTTTCGTGTCACACATGTTCATCTCGATCTGTCTCCTCTTGAATGTCTTCCAAGGTCCTGTTTCGGTCTCGCACATCTGGTGCGGATCTTCTCTGTTCAGTTCGTCCATTCTTCGATTCCTCATGAAACGGACTCAGCGGATCAGTGTTTCTCTGTTGTTCTTCCTCCTTGCTGGGCCGCACGGTCTCGGGCTCCGTGCGGCCCGGCTTCCTTCTTGGTTTACTGCTTGGTTCGTGACATCTCTTAGTTTGACCGGTTTGCCTGTCTGCTCAGGAGTGCAACGCGTGCTTTACTCACCAAAGACCAGGGCTCCGGGACTGGCTTTCTGGACCTTCAGCTTGTAGCCGACGCCGGGCTGCATGCCCACATCGATGCCGTACCAGGTGCCGCCGAAGTAGGTGGCGCTGCCGCCGAGGGCGCCGGAGGTCTTCAACTCGTCGTTGTCCGTGGCGTTCGTTGGGCTCCACAGCCCCATGGCCGTGTTGACAGGAGTGACAGCTTGACCGGTGAAGCCAACCCAGTTCCAGCCCTGCACCAGAGTGATGGAGGACTCGCCCGGGGCGGGGGTGCCGGTGACCTCGATCTGGTGGTCGCCGGTGGCTTGCTTCTTGAGGAGGTACATCACGCCCGGCTGAATGCCGTCTTCGAGGCCGTACCAGTCACCGCCGAAGTACGTGGCGCTGCCGCCGAGGTTACCGGCGGTCTTGAACTCGTCGTTATCCTGCGGGCCGTAGGAGGCCAGCATGTTCTCCAGGCTGTTGTCAGCCGGGATGGTGCTGAAGGAGACCCAGTTCCAGCCTTCGACCAGGTCGATGGTCTGAGTGCTCTCGGAGGAGCCGCTGACCAGAACGCCCATGGCGCTCATCAGAGTCCAGCCGTCCGCCCAGGTGTCGCCAGGGGCGAATGCGCCACGGTAGTCGACGATATCGAAGAAGCTCTCGCCGTCGAGGACCTTGTCGAGGCCTTGGGCCACGGCAGTGGCGCGCGGGTCGAGCGTGCTGACGACTTCCAGCGTGCCGTTACCGGACGCAAGGGTGCGGCCGATGGACGCGATGGGGCTGGTGCCAACAACTGTATTCTGCTTGCTGGCGTCGGTCAGGATGCCGATGCCGGTTTCGTCGACGTTGCCGCCGATGTTGTAGAACACACAGTCCGCGATCTCGGTCTGGAAGCCCTGTGCCTGACCGGTGTACATGCCTGCAGGAGCAGTATCGACCGGAGCGGCGTCCCAAGCGGCCGTCCAGCCGAGGCCGGAACCTGACGCTTCGACTTCAGCACCGAAGTCACCCATGTCCATGATGATGGAGTGATAGATCTGGGGACGGGCGTTGTCACGGATCTTGATACCCTCGTCCTTGGACACGTTGTACGTGCCGGCCATACCGATGAGGGTGATGTTACGCCACTGGGACAGAGCGTAAGGCAGGGAAAGGTCGCCGTCGTCGCCGCCGTCGATCTCCATACCACGGTTGCTGAGACCACTCTCGTTGGCCGCACTGGCTTTGCAGGCGCCCTTGACGATCATGGCGAACTGAACCTTGCCGCGGAAGCCCATGTCGGAGTCGAGTCCGTCATCGCCACAGTTCCAGCCGAGGAGGTACTTGGAGCAGACGGTGCCGCCGAACCACTCGAACGCGTCATCAACGTTGTTGACAACCTCGATGTGGCTGATGTCAGTCTCGCGACCGACCGCGCCCATGGACAGACCGTTGATCTCCTTGGCCGGAGCCAGGACCGAACCGCCGTAGCGGATGGAGATGTAGGAGAGCTCACCGGAGTCGTCGTCGTCATCCGTGCCGCCATAGGTGGCATCGTTGCCCGGGACACCCTCAATCTGGAGGTTCACTTCGGCAACGCCGCCGGCCGTATTGTTGGCCAGGTACGTGCGACCGAGAAGGACCAGGCCGCCCCAGCGTTCGCTGATGTTGTTGTTCGGGTTGTTGTTGTAGTCAGAGTCG
>JANQGB010000235.1 GCA_028277545.1 Phycisphaerae bacterium
CTCCGGGCTGTTTCTCCCGACCAGCGATCCGGTGCGGGCCACTATCCCGCCCACGCCGGACGTCTCTGAGCTCGTCAGGGACTACCAGAGCGACGTGCAGGTCGAGGCAGGCCAAGCCTTCGTCGCGACTCCGGAGAACATCGATCAGTGCGTCCTGCACATGCGCATTGCGTCCAGGATCGACGTCGCCCTGCTGCCCAAAGCCACGCGCGGCGACCTGGTGGTGGCCGAATTTCGCTTTCATTTCGGGAGCGAACAGATCCTGACGGGGCACACCGAAGCGCTGCGAATGCTGCCGACGCTTCTCCAGCGCGGCACGCGTAAGCACAACTACCAGCAGCTTCGCGACGAGATCGACCGCCTTCAGTCCGAGATCTCAGTAGGCGGTGGTGTGGGCACCTTTGGCGTCTCCATCGAATCCGATCGGGCGCATATCGCTTCCGCCATCGCCCTGGCTGCCGAAATCCTGCAGCAACCGAGTCTGGCTCAGGATCAGTTCGAGATAATCAGGAATCAGCGTCTGGCTGCTGTGAACGCAAGCCTTTCCTCTCCGCAGGAGCGCTGTTTCAACGCGTTACGCCAGGCGGTATATCCGTGGCCCGCAGACAGCCTCCACTACATCCCCACGCTCGAGCAGCAGATCGAGCGCCTGAACTCCGTCACGCTCGATGAGATCAGGGACCTCTACGCACGGTGCTATGGCGGCGGCCCGGTTGAGGTCAGCGTCGTCGGAGCCTTCGACACAGGGGAGGTACTGGCGGCCATTGGTGCACACTTCGGGTCCTGGACAGCACCGGCAGACTACGAGCGAGTCGCCATGCCCCATCTTCCGATCGACCCCAAACCCCGAACCATCCTGACGCCCGACAAGGCCATGGCGGTGGTGGCCCTGGGGACCGCGCTCGAAATGCGCGACGATCATCCCGACTATCCAGCACTCAGGTTTGCCAGCTATGTGCTGGCCGAGTCGGCCAAGTCCAGGCTCTATGGCCGCCTGCGCTTTCAGGATGCCCTCTCGTACCACGTCGGCGGCGCCCTGCGGGCGGATAGCCAGGATCGGCGAACGAGCCTGTTTGTCTACGCCTTCTGCAGTCCGGAGCGCGCCCCACAGGCACTGGCTGCCTTGCGCGAAGAAGTCAGGCGCTGGATCGATGAAGGCATAACCGGCCAGGATCTGGCCGCCAGCAAGAAGAGCTACGCCCAGGAATTCAGCAACCGCCTGACCGACGACGCCTTCATCGCCGACCTGTTGGTGAGCAACCTGGAGGTGGGCCGCAAAATGGCGTTCGAAGCCGACATGATCGACCGAATCGAAGCCCTGACCGAAGCCGACCTCCGCGCTGCGCTGAAGACTCATCTCGGCAACCTGCAGTTCGTGGAGATCATGGCCGGCGACATCGGCCAGGGGGACCGCTCGACCGGTGACCGCGCCCATCGTGCGGCCCAGTAGCGAGCCAGGACCGTCTCGATAGACCGTGCTTCGGCATCAGAGCCTGGCGCAGCCTCGGCGCCAGTAAGAAGTCCCCCTAGACGGCTATTGGCGAGGTTCATGGGCAAGTCATCGCCCGTACTGCGTCGGTGGCCTAGAATAGCCGGGCGTCTATGGAAGCCTGCGCGGATTTCCTGTCCGGGTTCGCACCGATCGGACACCGGCGCCGCACGATCCGGCGTTACGTCGCCGGCGGTTTGCCAGGACCGGCCGGTGGATCGGCCCGGGGCGCAATCAGGAAGCGCGGTTCAGGAGGAATCCCGATACGCGACTGTCCGGGGCGGGGCCAACGACAGCTACAAGACACGACAGGCGACGACTTGAAGAAATCATCCAGGCGACAATACCACGAGTTTCGCGAGCAGCTTCGGCTGGGGACGCTGCCCACCTTCGTCGGGGACGACCCGGGCGAAGTGCAGGCACCCTCCAGCGGGTCG
>JANQGB010000512.1 GCA_028277545.1 Phycisphaerae bacterium
GGGCGGGTTCTCCGGTCACGATTTCGTGAAAATGATCCCGTAACTGATCGACGTCGAGACGGTCCAGCTCAGGCGTAAGCTCATTCACCCGCGTGTGCCCCGGGTTCAAGGCAAAGGCCAGCATCAGCAGGCCCGTGCGCATCTGCGGGTAGCCGAACTCGTCCGACAGCACCGCGGCGGCCTGAAACAGCTCGACCAGCTTCGGTGAGAGGGCCGGCCTGCCCTGGTGGCCGGTGGGCAACTCGCCCAGGATCTTCTGCAACGCCCGCCTGATAGGCGCCC
The DNA here is from genome assembly GCA_028277545.1 of Phycisphaerae bacterium. Lineage (GTDB taxonomy): Bacteria > Planctomycetota > Phycisphaerae > UBA1845 > UBA1845 > JANQGB01. The sequence continues at coordinate 283 of JANQGB010000512.1, forward strand.
GGTCGACCTTGAACGTGCTCAGAATCGCGGTGACATCGCCGGAGGTCTCATCCAATAAGCGCAGCAGCAGATGGTCCGGCGTAATCTCGTAGTGAGTTCGTGAGGCACACAGGCTGGTCGCGCCCTGGAAGAAGCGGATGCAGTTCTCATCGAACCGCGAAATCAGCTTGCGAAGGTCTTCTGTCTTGGGAGTGGTCGACATGTTTACCTGTCCATCTCTACCGCCAGTAGCGGCGGGCCGCCCCGTTCCTTGCGCGGCCTCTAGATTAGGGAAACTTCGCGCACCGAATCGCTCGGAACCGACTCCGCATCGGCCCTCGCCCCCTCGACCCCGGTGATGTTCGCTTCAAAAGTAACAGACGTCGGTGGTGATTCGCCCGTGAGAACCCAACTCGTGTACCCCAAACGAGTGGCGTTCTCGTCCGACGTGAGCTGCATCGGCGGCACCTCGCCGGCGTGCAGTTGGATTTCAATGTTGAAGGCCAGTGGATCCGAGCAGTACAGCCGCACCAACGACCGTGAGTGCTCGAAACGCGGCCTGCCCGGAAGAAAGCTCAGGTAAGTAGTCCAGTCAACCGGACCCACGACGACGTCGAAAGCCCCGGTCAGATCGTACACCTGCTCCCCGACAGTCAAATCCTGGCCCAGTGCGCAGTTGAGCGTTCCCACGCTGTTGAGATCGGCGGGTACCAGCGGCACCCAGCGGCCGACGCACTGCTCGACACGGAAGGGCAGGTCGACCCAGTAGTCGGTCAACAGGCCTTCCAGCCCTACCGCCGACTTGGGATGCTGGGTCAATAGGCCCGCGTAGCGGATCAACCTCACCGGCCAGACGCCCACGGTTTCCGGTTGGGTCTCCGGAGAACAGCCGATCAGCCAGAGCAGGTAGTCGGTCACCGAGTCTCGCTCAGGCCGGCCGAAGGTCACTTCGTAGCGATACTTGGTCCAGCTCCGGTAGAACAGCGAGACGAGACGGTGGTGCAGAATGTCCAGAAAATCCCTCGCCGGCGTCGACTCGCTGTCGTCCGCCTGGTAGCCGTGCTGCTCGGCCGAGGCGCCCTTCTCCTCCTGAGCCGGCTGCACACTGTAGGGCTGCACCGATCGAAGAACGTCTATCGCGTAGTGCAGGGGCAACGGGGTGTTGACACCGTAGAGCCCCATGAAGGTTACGTCGATCTGGTAGGCCGGGTCGCCGCCGGACTCCCGGCGGAACGGCTCTATCCGGCGGACGTCGCTCGGCGGGAAGCCGATCGAGACGTGCGGGCGGAAACGGATGGCCTCGTCCGCAACCGGTCCTCGGCCGCCCACCGTGGCCCCGCTGTCACACCAGCGTTCCAGCAGCCAGACCGCCTGGAAGAAGTCAAACTCCCAGCCCCTGGCCACCAGCCGCTCGAGCAGCGGGTGCGTCGGGGCGCCGTCGGTTGGCTCCTGGGAATCAGCCATTGTACCCCTGCCCGCCTCTGGTATCCGCCGGCGTGATCTGCGCGCCGGACCGTGGAGCGAAAGTGTATACCTGCCCGCTACGGGTGAAACGCACTGTCAGTTGGCTAAACGCGTTGATGGTCACGTACAGACCCAGAAACCTGTCCAGCAATCCGGAGAATAGATGGGCGTCGCCCTCACCCGCAAAGTGATCCTCGTTCAGTTCCATCTCGACACATAGCCCCCGCAGCGGTGCGCCGCGGACCATTCGCTCGCCGTAGGTCGAGCGCAGCGAGACGATGCCCTCCAGCATCCGCTGGTGAGCGAGCGCCGTCTGCACGTCGTGTTCGGACTGGAAGTCGTACACCCGCAACAGTTCCCTGAACCGGTCCGCGTTGGTCAGGGAAACATAGTTCAGCGACATGTGCGAGATCAGTCGCCAGTGCAGCCCCTTGCCCAGCGGAGGGCACAGCGTGGGCGTGGGCTTGATCAGGTTGCGGAACCGCGTCCCCGGAGGCGACGTGTCGGTCGGCTCGCAGATGTCGCCCGCCCGCAGTTCGCCCGGCAGATGGCGGTTGGTGCACAAGGCCTCGATGGAGATCGTCTCCTCTTCCGGCAGCTTGGCGCCGGTGGGCGAGACGAAGGACACGTACGTATCGGTGCCCAGGCGAGGATCACCGCCCAACACGTTGGGCTCGTCCCGCGTCTGGTAATACGCGGCGGCCTCTTGTTCTCCTTGGCCCAGGTGGGAGAAGGAATAGAACGGCTGGTACTCCCGCGCTTCCAGCCCGGCGGCCTGGTTCACGCCCCACACCTGCTCGATGGCGTGGATTTCAGCGTGGCGGCGATCGGCCAGGCCTGACTTGGACGGCCGAATAAGGTACTGCACGCGATCCTGCCGCAGTCGCACCGGATCGCAGGCGTGTTGAAACAGGTTGATGATGGGCACGCAGTGCAGCCGGACATTCTCCCGCGAAACGAGCGGAAAGGTCTCCAGCCGCCGGTTGAAGGTGACCGCCAACTCCAGCGTATTCTCCAGCTCGAGCTTGCTGACCGCCCGATCCAACCCGCGTATCTCTACAAAGAGAAAACGCTCCTTGAAGGCGAAGTACTCCTGCAGCAGGCGGTAGCCCGGGAAGGAGTGCCGCGGATATGGCAGGACTCCCTGGTCCCGGTCGAGACCGCCGGGCGTGATCTTTTCCGGTCCCAGCAGGAACTCGGGGCGATCGTGCCGCGACGAACCGTCGCTGACCGTCGCGTGGTCCACGTGGCCGCTCAATAGCAGGTGGAGCGCAAACGCGGCGGCCGGATCGCCGGCCAGGTGGAGCCGGACCATGTCCAGCTCTATGTCTTCCAGCGTAGCGCTGGTGGCGGATTGGAAACGCAGGATCAGCCGCACCGGCTGGGCGGCGGCGGTCTCCAGGCGTGCGTCCTGCAGC
>JANQGB010000487.1 GCA_028277545.1 Phycisphaerae bacterium
ATGATCGGCGGGAGCATCTGCGTTCCCAATAGTGTAAACCCGAACAACCGCCGGCCCCTGAACCGAAAACGGCTCAGGGCGTACCCGCCTCCGAAGGCCAGGGGCATTACCAGCAAGGTAACCGCCGAGGCAACCTTGACACTGTTCATCACGAACCCGGCAAAGGGCGAGTCGGCCAGCACATGCCGGTAGTGCTCAGTGGTAAGCGTTTCAGGCCACGCCGCCGGCTCCGTGACCATTAGGTCACCCTGGGGAGTCAACGAGGAAACCACCATCCAATAGATGGGAAAGAGCAGGACGGCAGTCACAATCACCGTCAACACCACCCTGGCGGCCTGTCCCCAGCGTCGCCTGCCGGTCATAGCCTGCACCTCCGGGCATAACCCACTGTCAGGCCAAACAGGGCCACGAACATCAGTACCGCCGTGGCCGACGCCAGACCGTAGTTGAACGACCCGTAGAAGCGCCGCCAGATCTCGATCGAGAGCACGTTGGTCGTCTGGCTCTCACCCGCCATCAGGTACACCATGTCGAAGGTGTTGAAGGTCCAGATCGCCATTAGCAGCACCGTCACCGACAGGACGTCCCAGATCTGCGGAGTAGTGACGTGCCGAAACGCCCCCCACCGCCCGCAACCGTCCATGCGGGCTGCTTCGTACAGCTCCACTGGAATGGTCTTGAGCCGGGCTAGAACAATGAGCATGACGAAGCCGTAGTACTTCCATACGTGCGCCGCCACCACGGCCCCCAATACCGTTTTGGGCTCGCCCAGCCAGTCGTGCCCCGGCGCCAGCCCCAGCCACTGGGGACGCAACAACGTGTTCAACACACCGAAGTCCGGGTGGAGAATCCAGCGACAGGTCAAGGCGGCTACTACAAGGGGCGTCACCCAGGGGAGCAGGAGCAGGGACGCGAAGAACCGTTGTCCGACACGCAGCCCGTGGACCAACACCGCCAGCCCAGTCCCCACCACTAACTGCCCGGCCACCGAGCCAAGCGTCCAGCGGACCGTCGTCCAGACCGACCGCCAGAACTCCTCGTCGCTGAGCGCCTCCTGGTAGTTTGCCGCCCCCACGAAGGGGTCCGTCGGTTGCCCCTGTACCCTGCCCTGGAACGAGAGCACGAAAGCCGAGCAGAACGGATAGACATCCACCAGCAACACGCCCAGGCAGGCCGGCATGATCAATATATAGGGGAAGACATCGCGCCGTCCCGAGGTCGGGGTACTGCCCGGTTGCCTCCAGAGGCCCGACGCTCCGCCGTCACGCGTCATACCGCACTCAGCCGCCCGAAATCGCCGGTGCTGCCATAGCCGGGTATCGCGCCCGCGCCATCCGCCTCAGTCGCGCCAGGATGTACGTCTGCCCAGCGGTCCTCCCTGGCCGTCGCGCACCGCCGCCCGCGCCGGACCGGCCGGTGCTCACTGTGCCGGGATGATGCAGTCGGAAGCGACCCTTGTACCTTCACCCAAATCTGCTCCAATAATCCACCGTCCCACTGATCCAGATCTACCAGTTGTTTTTACCCATTCAGCCGTCTGAAGAAAAGCACTCTGTGAGCGAAATGGACTGTCGCGGGCAGCAGCACGTCGCACTTATGCCTCTAATGATAGATATCTATCATAACGATATTGGCCTTCGCCATGCAGTGCTCCTGTAATTGACCAGCAAACGGGAACATTCTTGCGTTATCCACCGTCGGAGCGCATAATAAATGCCGATGGATGAGTGAAATCGCTGCTATTTGGATCGTTTCAATCAACGATTCGACACACAAGGATCGAACGACGGTGCGTACGGCAGAGCGGCAGTCAAAGATCAGTGCCTTCCTGGCGGAGCGCGGTCACGCCTCGCTGGGAGAGCTGGTCGCGCGTTTTGGAGTCTCAATTTCAACGGTCCGGCGTGACCTGGACGAGATGCAGCGGCGAGGCAACGTCCGCCGGACCCATGGAGGAGCGTTTCACGTCGAGGCAAGAGAGCATCCGCTCAACTATCGCTTGCGCGAAGAGCGCAACATGTCGGAGAAAGACCGCATCGGCGAGTTGGCGGCCTCCATCATTCCAGACGGTGAAGCGGTGCTGATCGACGGCGGAACAACGACTTACAAGGTGGCCAAGCGGCTTCGAGACCGCCCGGTGCAGGTTGTGACCAGTTCGCTGCCCATCGCGACTCTGCTGGGCAAGAGCCTGGAGACTGAGGTTATCTTCCTGGGCGGGTCAATCATGCCGCGGACCGGCGTGGCCCTGGGTCTGCACGCCGAGCAGTTGCTGGCCTCCATTCGCGTCTCACGGGCGGTGATGGGCGTGGCCGGCATCACTGAGGAGGGAGTTTTCAACGCGAATCTGCTGATGGTGGAGTTGGAGCGGCAGATGATCGCCGCCGCCGAAGAGGTGATCGTGGTCGTGGACCACTCCAAGTTCGGCCGGCGTTCGCTGGTGCACCTCTCCGACTTCAGCGATATCGATAAAGTGGTAACCGATTCGCGGATTTCCCAGCGCTGGGTCGACCTGCTCCAGTCACACGGCGTCGAGGTTCACATCGCCCAGATCGAGGAGCGGCCGGCGCCTCCGCCGAGCAGCCCACCGCCGCAGGCCGACACGAGTGAGGAGGCGTAATGATCGCGGCCCGTTCCACCGCTGCCGTCGATCGTACCCGGATCGAGCGGATTGTATCCGACGTCGTGGCCGGCCGTTTCCTGCCACGCGCCGCGGGGGCCGAGTCGTCGCTGGTGGTGAACATCAGTGCTCGCCATATACACATCACCCCAGAGCACCTGGAGATTCTGTTCGGACCAGGCGCCGAGCTGACGCCTATGCGCTGGCTTCGCCAGGAGGGCGACTTCGCCAGCGAGCAGACCCTGCACCTGGTTGGCCCGCGCCGCCGCATGCTCCAGGACGTCAGGATCCTGGGCCCGTACAGAGAGAATACACAGG
>JANQGB010000524.1 GCA_028277545.1 Phycisphaerae bacterium
CACCGGCCCCTGATCCCCGCTGGTTGTGGCCGGTCACGGTGCGGTCGGTCACCGTTCCGTCCCGCCGGCTTTCCTATCCCCTGCCTGGCTGCCGATGGCCCGGATCAGTTCCAGCATGCGAAGGCGGTCGCCGTGGTCGGGTTGGAGCTCAAGAGTGATGCGCCAGTGGCGGGAGGCTTCGGTCTTCCTGCCTCCTTCGTGGAGGGCGTTGCCCAGCAGGTAGTGCAGTTCAGGGGAAACGGGCGTCTCATCGGTGGCCAGTCTCAGGTAGCGAATGTAGTCGTCCAGATCGCCGTCAGAACTACAGCGCTCCGCGGCGTGCCGGTAGGCGTCACCGAGCAGGGGACGGTAGGTCTCCGGCTCCAGCGCCACTGCTCGCCGGAGATGTTGCAGGTAGCCGTCCAGGTCGTCCATGCCACGGCAGGCCTTGGCGAAGCTGAACTCATAAGCCGGCCGGGATTTTGCCGGCAGGGAGTCCTGCAGCGTCGCGTAGATGTCTCTGGCCGTGGAGTAGCGGCGGGCGCACAGCCAGATGTCGGCCTGAAGCAGGCGGACCTCGGGCTCGTCCAGGCCGCCGTCCAGAGCCTTGTGCACCTGGTAGAGGGCCGAGTCCCGCGGGGCGACCACGAAGCGCATCGGCTCGTTGGCTACCGGTTCAATCAGAAAGACGCCGGCCTCAATCCTGCCAGCCTGGCCGTCGATGACCACCCGGGTCTGGAAGTCGCCGGTGCAGTTCTGCAGCTTGTAGTAGGCGGTCGCCAGGTGGTAGTGCAGCTCGGGAGATTCAATCCCCAGCCGCCGCGCACGATCAAGGGCGTCGATGGCCAGGGCGTAGCGTTTCTGTCTCAGATAGACTTCACCGAGACGATAAGGGGCCGTCGGATTGTCGGGTTCCAGTCGGATTACGGCCCGAAAGCAGCGGCGGGCATCGGACAGCCTGTCTGCCCCGGCATAGGCCCGCCCCAGCAAGAGCCGATAGGCCGAGTTCCCACTGTCGGCCCGGGTCGCGGCCTCCAGGTGGTCGATCGCCTCGCCGAACTCGCCCCGCTGAAAGGCTTGGCGACCGAGATCGTAGAGCTGGCCGGCTTGCACCTCTTCCGCCGCCACCGCGGTCCGGTAGAGCGCTCCGACCATAATCACGGACACTGCCGACCAGACAACCGTCACAGCAATGGGCGGACACCGTCCAGCTTGATCCACCGCCGACATGCGACACATCCTCAGGGCGAAGGCTCGGCGCTGACTCGCTCGACGAGGTCGGGCGGAGCGCCGATGTCATGGACCGAGACCTCTCCCACGAAGGGCTGAGCGTCTGGCTTGGTGAACCCGATCTTCTTGGCCACGAAGGTCAGCGTCAGGTCGGCCTGCACGGTGGCGTTGGCGGGCAGCCCGGTGTTACAGTCCAACCCCGACGGCACATCAACCGCAACCGTCAGCGACTTGGGCGCGGCGTTGATACCCTCGATCAGCGCGTCGAGCGGGGCACGGACCTGGCCACTGAAGCCGGTCCCCAGGAGGGCATCGACGGCAATGTCACCGATGGCCAGCTCGGCAGCGGCGGCTGCCGCGGACGGAACGTCGGTGATGTGCTGGATGTCGAGCCCCATGTTGACGGCGATGGTGTAGTTAACGGCGCAGTCACCGGTGAGGCGGCCGGGATCGCCGGTCAGGTAGACCGATACCGGCAGGCCAGCGTTGGCCAGTTGCCGGGCAATCACGAAGCCGTCACCGCCGTTATTACCGGGGCCGCAGAAGATAACCACCCGTCTCGCCCGGGCATTGCGGAACTCGCGGCCAAGGTGCTCGGCTGCGTTGCGACCGGCGTTCTCCATCAGAACCACGCCGGGAATCTCCAGTTCCTCAATGGCCAGGGCATCCACCCGGCG
>JANQGB010000520.1 GCA_028277545.1 Phycisphaerae bacterium
TTCCGCGGCGGAATCGCCACCTCCCGCCCCGGCCAGCATGGCATCAATCTCGGCCTGGTCGATGTCGCCAGAGTCGGCCCCAGCCTCGCCACCGCCCCCAGCCGCGGCCAGCATGGCGTCGATCTCAGCCTGACCTACGTCGCCGCCTGCTGCGGGCTCGGCAGCCCCGGAACCGCCCGCCAACGCGGCGTCAATGTCGGCCTGGGACAGCAAGCCATCGTCACCCGCTGGCTCGGACGGCGTCTCCGCACCGCCACCAGCCGCCGCAAGCGCGGCGTCGATGTCTGCTTGGGACAGGGGGGCGTCGCCGCCGCCCCCGGCGTTGGGATCCTCAGCCATCGAAGCGCTCTCCAATCCAACGCCAGTATTATCGGCGTCAAGCCGAGTTCACCCACAATCAAAGGCTGGCGCGAGTCTGGAGCAGTTTGGGAACCAGCAGTTCCAGTATCAGGGAGTCGTCTTGCAGTATTTTATCCAGCTCGAATTTAATCTGGCGCCGAATAGTCTCCAGGCCGGGCTCGTTCAGGTGCTTGGGATCGGCGCTGCGGATCACCGTGTTGATCCGGTCCAGGATGGTCGCCTCTCGCTCCTCGATCAGCTTGACGGTCTTGTCCTGATCGTCCTTGGCGACCTGGGCCGCCACCCTGATATGGTAGACGTACAGTCGGCCGGAGAGGCTATTGAACGCGTCGGTCTCCGCGATGGTGATCTCGGCCAGGTCGACGCTGTCCGGCTCGGCATCTTCCGCGCCGTCACCCTCCTGCACCTCGCCGGCGTCGGCCGCGGTGGGATCACCGCCCAGAAACTTGACCGCCGCGAAGATAACCACGCCTTCGACCAGCATCAGGCCGGCTATCAGCAGAATCGGGAACAGCTTCTTCTTGGGTTTCGGTTCGCCGGCTGGGGCTTCCAGTTCTTCATCTGCCATTTGAGGCATCCTCCGCTTCGGCACTCTGGGAACGACCGGCGTACTCGTTCGCCAGAGCCTCGGTCACAATGATCTCTACTCGGCGGTTCTCCGCGCGACGTTCGTCGTCATAGGCCTGGGCGTGGAGCGGCTCGCGATCTCCGTTGGCCTCGATGGTGATGCGCTCCTGGCGAACGCCATTCCTGGACAGCGTTTCGGCCACGGCGATGGCCCTTTTGTACGACAGGTCCATCGGGCTGGGATGCGGCGATTCGATTGGCAAGGGCTCGTTGGTGGCGTGGCCTCGCACGATGAGCTTGGTGTTGTGGCCGCGGATCTTCTCCGCCACGCGGGCGATACGCTCTTCCGCCTCGGGCTTGAGCACGGCGCTGAAGCGCTCGAACGCGATTCTGCCACCCACGACAATCTGGATGCCATCGCGGACGTCGGTCACTTTCTGGACCCGGCCGTCGATGCCCTCTTCGTCCACATCGCCCTCTTTATTGATGTTGTCCGGAACGATGATCTGCTTCAGCTTGCGAATCATGCTGTTGACCGGGTCGACGTCGCCAGGAGCGACCTCGATGGTGCTGGTGTAGCCGAAGGCCTGCTGAATCGACTCGACCACCTGCCGGAAGCGGTCCTCCTGCTTGATCTCACTCATCGAGAGCATGATGACGAAGAAGCACAGCAGCAGCGTCATCATGTCGCCGTAGGTGACCATCCATTCCGGTGCGCCACCTGCTGCCTGTTTCTTCTTGCGGGCCATGAATCACCCCCGAAGGCGGTCCGGCTGGACGCCGGTAGCCTGCTGCTACGCCGCCTCGGCCGCCTCGAACGCCTTACGGACCCGGTTGGGCAGGAAGCTCTTGAGCTTCTGCTCGACCACCCTCGGGTTGTCGCCGGATTGGATGGCCATCACGCCCTTGATAACGATCTCCTTAAGCATCAGTTCTTCGGTGCTGCGCGTCCCGAGCTTGTCGGCCATGGGCAGGGCAAACAGGTTGGCCATCAAGGCCCCGTAGAGGGTGGTCAGCAGCGCGACCGCCATGCCCGGCCCGATCGCGTCCGGGTCGTCCATGTTGCCCAGCATGATGATCAGGCCGATCAGGGTGCCGATCATGCCGAAGGCCGGGGCGTACTTGCCGATGTTGTCCAGCAGGGCCTTGCCCGCTTCGTGACGCGCGGCGACCGAGTCCAACTCACCGGTCATGATCTGTTCGATCAGGTCCGGATCAGTCCCATCGACGGCCATCTGGATTCCGTTGACCACGAACGGATCCTTCACGTCCGCGATGACGTTCTCCAGCGATAGTATGCCGTCACGCCTGGCAATCTCCGCGTAGCTGACCAGGTCCTTGATAAGCGCCGTGGGGTTCTGTGGCTTGGCGAAGAAAGCGTTCTTAATGATCTTCAGCACGCCCAGCAGGTTGCCCAGCGGAAAGCTGATCAGCGCAGCGGCCATCGCTCCGCCGCAGACCACCGCGATGGAGCCGTAGTCCACGAAGGCGGTGATCGGGCTCTTCGACAGAACCGCCCACAACAGCAGGGCGATTCCGGTAATCAGGCCGATGAGAGTTGCTACATCCATAGCTTTGCCAATCTCTCCGCGTCAGGCGCGGTGGGTCCCTATTTCGTATCGACTACCAGCCGATTGACCCTTAGCCACCTTCCGGCTCCCTCCAGGCGCCTGCTCACACGACCCGAAAGCTGCGTATCTGCCGGGCATAGTCGATGGCCTTGCCGACCACGTCGTCGGCCGATTCCCGGACCATGAAGTAGTCGCCGTTGACCAGAGTGATCAGCGTGTCCGGCGTCTCCTCGATGGTCTTGATCAACTCCGCGTTGACCACCACCCGCCGCTCGTCGAGTCGCGTCACCGTGATCATGCCGACCGCCGTCCTTCCTCACTGTTCTGGGACGTTGTTTCCGGAACACCGGCCGTCACCCGGCCGGCAACCGGTCGCGCCTCACTCGGCGCCGCTTACCGCACCAGCATCAACAGCTCCTGCAGCAGATCGTCGGCGGTCCGCACCACCCGACCAGCAGCCGAGAACCCGGTCGAGGCTGTGATCAGGCCGATAAACTCCCGAGACAGGTCCACGTTGCTGAGTTCCAGCGCCCCCGATTCAATCCTCCCCGCACCCTCTGTCTGCGGTGCCAGAATCACCGCCGCTCCGGAGTTCTCGCCGACACCGAAGGTGTTGTCCGTCAGCCCTACCAGGCCCTCCGGATTGGTGAACGTGGCCAGGGCCAACTGGCCCAGCACCTGGGTGGCCTGGTTGCTGTACGTTCCGGTGATGATGCCATCGGGACCGACCTCGTATTCGGTCAGCGTGCCAGCCGGCATGCCGTCCTGCGAGGCGGTCACCAGCACGGATTCCCCATCGGCACCCGCCAGACCGGTGAGGTTAGACATGTCCAGCGACAGCGCCAGCGGGCTCACCGCGCCGGTGTCGTCGATGTTCACGGCCAGATTGGTTCCCGTCGCCTCCAGGAACTGCCCGTTCTGATCGAAGCTGATAGTGCCGGTGCCGAGCACTCCACCGGCGGTGTCCTCCGACGACTCGGCGTAGAACCGCCAAACGCTGCCGGTGTCGTCCTTGGATTCCAGGGCCACCTGAAGGCGCACCTCGTGCAGGTTGCCTACCGAATCGAACACCGGGACCGCGGTGCTGGTCCCTTCGCCGGTGGCCGGTGTCGCCGTGAAGGTGAACGGGAGCACACCGGAAGTCGCGTTGCGAATGTCGCTTCCGTCTACGCTGATCGCGTTCTCCTCACCCAGGTTCGAGGTGATGACCAGGGCACCGGCCGGCCCGGTGGTGCCGTCACCGACAAAAG
>JANQGB010000529.1 GCA_028277545.1 Phycisphaerae bacterium
GTCCGACTTGTCCGATAGGTCCGACGCGTCCGACAGGCCCGATAGGTCGACGGTCCGCCCAGTCCGATAGCCCTGAGAGTTCTTTCGAGAGAACAGCTGAATGCCTAAGAAGAAGTCGCAAACCCTGGCTCAAGTCGCGTACGACCACATCGTCGGACGCATCATGAACGGTGAGCTTGTTGCCGGCGACTTCGTTGACCGCTGGCAACTTGCCGAGGAGCTGGGCATGAGTCGCGCCCCGGTCGTGACCGCGATTGAGCAACTGGCGGGCGAGGGCTATCTGGAGATCGTGCCGCGCAAGGGTACCCGCGTGCGCCCGGTCCGGCCGGCAGACTTGCGTGGGCAGTTGATTGTTCGTACGGCGTTGGAGTGTCAAGTGGCCCGGTTGTGCTGTGGCCAGCCGGTGCGCGACAACTACGAGCGCCTGCTGAAGCTGGCGCAAGAGGTGGAAGAGGGGGCTCCCGGTGCGGCAGGGAGACCGGGAGCAGAAGCCGCGTTCCACATGGCGCTCGCAGAACTGGTCGAGTGTCCGGCGCTGTGCGACGCTCTAGCCCTCAACCTGCGGCTGGGGCACTTCATGGCGATCCATTTCATCTTCCCCAAGGAAGTTCGGCGGACGGATCGACACCCCCGGCTTCTGGAGAGTCTGAGAACCGACAATCCCGACGTCGCGGAGCAGGCGATGCGGGATCACATAATTGGTGGGCGGGAGCAACTTCTGAACCGAGAATGAAGGAGGGACGCGGTGTGAGAACGCAAACACTGATCGCTTCGGCCCTGGCATGCATGACAATCGCTTCGTACGCCCAGGAGGGCAGACTGGTGGATGGCAAGACCGTCACGGGTATGCGTGAGGTCGGGAAATGGCGGAGAACCGACAAAGGGCTGGTGGCCACCGGCAAGGGGATCTACCTGGAGTCGGATTTCCGGATGAAGGGCGATGTGACCATTAAGGCCACGATCACGCTCGACAAACTCGAGGGAACAGCTGCGTCTTTCTGCATCGGGGGCAACGGTCACTTCGGATTTGACGGCGACGGAAGAAGGAAGATGATCTTCGTCGAGGGAGGGCTCTTCGGACGGCGCCGGGATGACAGGTTCCTGGTTCCCGCGGCCGACTACATCACGCCGGGGAAGCCATTCCAGTTCGAGGTACAGCGGAAGGCGGGAACCCTCAGTTTCCGCATCGACGGTAAGGAGGTGTTCTCGTGTGAGGATAAGCGGGAGCGCTTCGGTTACTTCGGGTTCAGACCATGGAGAAGTGAGATGACAGTGGACGATGTGACGGCAGAAGGCGACCGGGAAGCGCGGCCCGTGCGGCCGCCCACAGTGGACATCTCGTACGAGAAAGACCGGCACGTGATCATCGCGGCCGGAACGCCCCAGACCTACCAGGGGCATCCGACCACCTGTCTGATGGGCGACGGCAAGACCATGTGGGCCGTCTGGACCCTGAACCACGGCGGCCCGTGCGGCCCCATGAAGAAGAGCCTGGATGGCGGCTTGACCTGGTCCGATCTCCTTCCCTATCCCGAAGGCTGGGACAAATGCCGGAACTGCCCGAGCATCTACCGCCTGACCGATCGCAACGGCAAAGAGCGCCTGTTCATCCTCTGCGGCGGCCCGCGCACCATGCGCCAGATCGTCAGTGAGGACGGTGGCGAGACTTGGAGCAAGCCGGTCGATCTGGGCTTCCGGTGCGTCATGGCCTTCTGCGGCATCATGAAGCTCAAGGACGGCCGTCACCTCGGGCTGTTCCACAAAGGGCCCGACGGTGCGGACCGTTCGCCGCTGATCGTGCTGCAATCCATCTCCGATGACGGCGGCTTGACGTGGGGCACACCGAAGGTCGTCGCCGAAGTGGAGGGCCGTGATCCCTGCGAACCCGCCATGATCCGCACGCCCCACGGCAACCAGATCCTTTGCCTCATGCGCGACAACAAGCACCAGGGACATTCCCTGATGATGACAACTGATGACGAGGGCGAGACATGGTCGACGCCCGTCGACACCTGCTGGGGCCTGACCGGCGACCG
>JANQGB010000567.1 GCA_028277545.1 Phycisphaerae bacterium
TCGGCTTGTCCTGTCTGGCGCAGTCCGCGGCGGCCGATAACTCACCGGCACCATCACCAGAGCGCGGCTCGGCCAGCAGATCAGACTATGTGCCGAACTTCGGGCCAGCCGAATTCGTCCAGGCCGGTGGCACCGACATCGTCGTGCCGGGTTACTCCGTGCCGTCCTTCGCCTACTGGAACGACGACGACCTCAGGGACCTGATCGTCGGGGAGGGTGTGGCCGAGTTCCCCGGAAAGGTCCGCGTGTACCTCAACGTCGGCACCCAGTCCAGCCCCGCCTTCGCCGGCTTCTTCTACGCCCAATCGCTAGGCGCAGACCTCGAGGTCCCCGCCGAGGGATGCATGGGAGCTTTTCCGCGGGTGGTCTACTGGGATCGGGATGCCCGCAAGGACCTGCTGATCGGCCGGCCGGACGGGCTGGTGGCGCTGTATCTGAACGTCGGAACCGACAGCCAGCCGACCTTCGACGGCGGGCAGTTACTGCAGGTGGGCGACGACGAGGAAGAAGTGGACATATCCGTCTATTATCGTGCTGCGCCCACGACGGTCGATTGGAACAACGATGGCAACAAGGACCTGGTAGTCGGCTCGGTGGATGGCCTGATCTATCTCTTCATCAACGAGGACTCGGACACTTCACCGCTGTTTCTCCACACCCAGTATGCCATGATGGACGACGAGACGCTGCTGGCCGTCCCGAGCACGCGTTCCAGCCCGGTGGTGCTCGATATGGATGGCGATGGCAGAAAGGACCTGCTGGTGGGTGACCGCGAGGGGCAGTTGCTCTTCTACCGCAACACCGCCACCGACGCCGCGCCAGCCTTCGCGCCATACACGCTGGCTCAATCCGAGGGCGTGCCCATCGACCTGCCCGATCTGCCCCGAGCCCGGCCTTTCGTGTGCGATTGGACCGGCGACGGCCTGCACGACGTGCTGGTCGGTAGCGAGGACGGCACGGTACGCCTCTACCAGGGCCTGCCGACGCCGGGAGATCTCGACCAGGACGGCGATTGCGACCTGGACGATCTGGCCATGTTCGCCATCGCCCTGGCAGGCCCCGAGGAGACCACGCCGCCACCAGGCTGCGATCCGGCACTGTTCGCCGCCGCCGACTTTGACGCCGACGGTGACGTGGACCTGGCCGATTTCCTGCTCTTCCAGGTGGCCTTCACCGGTACCGGCATGTGACTCGCTGGGTCACTGCGGCGCCTCCACAGCGCGAGAATCATCGCTGGTGACAAACCCCCGCCGTACCTGCGACGCCAGCGTATTGCCTCACAACTACTGGACCGCAACGAGCCGCGAACTTCAGTTCGCGCGGACGCCCGAACGTCGACGACCCAGCGTATTAGCGTCGAATAGGAACGCCAGATACTCTGAGGCACTACAATAGACCGCGCGGACTGCCAGCGCTGCTTTCTCCGCGCTGGTCAGGCTCCGCGCCCGACCCGAGCGTCCGTGGCAAGCAGACGCCTCCCGCGAAAGGTGCCCGGTACGCGGCAGCGCCACACGGTTGGCGCGACTAAGGATGCGTGCCTACGTCCCGCCGAAGCAGACCTGCAACTGTCCGAAATCAGCCAGGTCCACGTCGCCGTCGCCGTCGTAGTCGTGGAAGGTGCGGCACACGTCCGCCGTCCGCGGCGGCGTGGGCTCGGGCGAGGCGCCGGCACCGGAAAGACAATCGTGAAACTCGAAGAAATCCGCCATATCGCAGGCGCAGTCGACCTCCGCGTCGTGGGTGATTATCTCGGCCGACGAGTAGCCGTAGTCGACGAACAAGTACTCGACGCCGGCCGCCTCCAACTCCGCCAGCGTCTGCTCGTCAATCCCGGGCTCCAGGCGAGGATGAAAGATGAAATACTCCGTGATGTTATGGTGCCCTGGCCGGTAGGTCTGCGAGTAGTAGTCGTGCAGCACGATCGGCTCACTGGTCAGACCTTCGATAACCGTCTCCACCCAGGACGACAGGGGCGCGGTGTACCAGGACGCCACCCACGTAGGGGGTGGTGGCCAATAGTAGCTCGTCGTCACCGTGAACCCGTCCGGGCTCGAGATAAACCGTTCCTGCAGCAGGTCGTCCGGGTGAGGCTCCATCCGGAGGTTGAGCCAGGTCTCCTCGCTGGTTGTCATGATCGGTGTGCCGTCCCAGTGCCTGCCGCGAACCGGCTCGGCGTGCTCGACCTGCAGCAGCCACCTGAAGTCACTGGCGACCAGCAGCGGACACTTCGACGGGGCCACCAGCTCCGGGACGTTGTACGTATGCAGTTCGCAGACTCGGGGGTTGTCCAGGTCGGCCAGGGCCCAGCGGTCGACAGCCTCCGCAGCCTCGTAGGAGTGATACGCCTCCGGCCACTCACCCGGCGATCCACCCAGCGTGTAAACCCGACAGCCGTCCGTGAACTCCAGCCGGGCGTCGGTGTAGATGCTCTCGGCCAGGACCTCCGGCGTGAGCCACATGCTCCCCGTTTCCAGGTACCAGCGGCTCTTCAGATGGTGGTTGAAGTAGACATCTTCGAACTCCCCCTGCGTGGTACACAACTCCACCGGCTCGTTGATAAGAAACGGCGTGATGCTGGGCGTGTCGTCCGGCTGGGGAACCTCGCGAACCTGCTTGACTATGAGCTGACCGTCGGGCGCCACTTTCTTGTACTCAAAGTCGAGCACGTAGCCCGTCTTGCCCGTCTCCTGCTCGAAGGTGTCCGCCACCGACACCAGCAACTGCGTTAGGTCCGTATAGTCCTCCGTCCAGTCCATGACCGTGTCGCCCAGAATCACCAGGTCCGAGTACCTCTCCACGGTGGGGGACATGCTGGTACCCCAGATCGTCACTCGAACCTCCTCCGGGCGCGCCCCGCCTTCCGGGTTGGCGACCGAGACCGCACCCAACTGCGTGACCAGCAGCGCCGGCCCGCCGTCCGGCAGCGTCGCCACGCCGTTGGCCAGCTCAATCTCATCCGGAAACGAGTGATGGACCAGCAAGGCCATACCCACCTCGTTCTCGTTGACAGAATACCGCAGCCGTTCCAAGAAGGCGTTGTCGTTGTAGAAGCTGGCAAAGACCTTGCGAATGGCCCGACAGACGCCGCGCTCCGTGGGCTTGGTCTCGTCGCAGATGCTCGGTCCCCACTGGTCGCCGTCGAGATCGTCGGCCAGACAACCGCTAAAGCTGTCGTACAGGCCGGCCCCGGTGAACTGCTCGCTGTCCTCCACGTTGGTTGAACTGCGAAAGCGGATCTTCGTTGCCGGATCAAGAGCGTGCTGCGGATCCTGAAGGATGGCGATAATCGCGGCCTGCTGACCGGGAGTGAAGACGGTGTCGTCCCTGATCATGTCACGGATGTCGTCCAGATCGTCGGCCAGGGCTATCAGGTTGTCCGGCGGCCAACTGTACGCAGCCAACCGCTCGGGGATCTCCGACCGCAACGAGTTCCCTGTCGGCATGGTCTGATCCAGAAACTCGTTCCACAGGTCGAACGAGATCGCCAGCGAGACCGGCGACGCGTCCGGAATCGCCCGCCGCAGGAAGCCGAAGTTGGCGGCCTTGCCGCCAAAGTACTGAATATCTGCCGGAACCAGGCCGTCGGTTGGAGCACTCAGCGAGCCGAAATCAGCCATCGCCAGGATGTTCAGCGCCGGGGGCTGCTTCAGCGTAAGAATCTCGCCCATCTGATCCTCGGTCAGCACGTCCTCTACGTCGAAGAGACGCACTTCCGCGGGTGTGTACAGCTCCTGGTAGGCTCGCAAGACGATCCGCCGGCCGACCAGGTCCAGCGCCCGCTGGGCGTCCGCGGGCTTGGCCAGGTGGGCGAAGGGAACTCCGTACGTGTTGGCCAGAATAGCCACATGGGAACTGGGCGACGAAGGGCTCAGCGTGAGAATGCCCGCTACCAGCGGTATTTCCGCCGGCACGCCGTCGGTCAGCAGAATATCGCCCGCGTCCAACTGGCCGGTCAGGTACGCACTCTCTATCTGGTGCGCCTCGAAGTACTTGAGCCGGCCAAGTGCCCAGCCGTTCGAGTAGCAGGGGTTGTTAATTGCCCAGCGGGCAGTCGAACTGATCTCGATGCCGTGTTGAGCGAAGAACTCCCGGTGCTGCTCGGCCGACTCGGTTTGCTCGAACGTCGGGAAATAAAAGGCCTGGACGTCCGGCTCGGCAACCACGCTGGCCTGCACTGCCTGGAACAGGTCTACCACCATCTGCGGGTCATACGGGTCCTGCCGGACAAACTGTATGCCGTACTCCCGGTGTGAGCTCGAGGGGTAACCGACCGGCGCCGGCAGCAGCACCGCCCCCAGCACCGCCTCCTGGCCGTCCTCGTACAGCGTGATCTGGTCGTACGCTTCAGGACTGATCCCGATGTACGGATCCAGAAGCGCGGTCGCGAAATCGTAATGGAACGGATACCACCAACTGTGCTGAAAATAAACCTTGCTCGGATCACACAACAGGATGGTGAACTTCCCCCAACCGGGAATGCCGTCCGGGATGCCCATCGAGAAGAAGGGGTCCCACGGATGCTCGACCGTGTGCTTCCAATGCTCCGAGGGCGTGATCGGCGGGCAGTCGGCTTCAGCCAGCGTAGCGGGTGCCAGAAACGTCACCATGACCGCGAGGATGGAACGCCGGGACATCATACACCTCCGCTTGACGATGCGTGCGCGACGGTAAATTGCAGTACACCGTGCTGGGCCACTCGGCATGCAGCAGCCGAGCCGGAACCCACGCCTCCCCGACGATCTGTTCGGTCCCTTAAATTAGACTATACTACCAGTTTGCCTTCACCGAGCCTGCCGGATTGCATTTTCTTGTATGCTCTCGCTCGACCAGGCGCACTACAGTATAGCAAACCTGCCCTCATCCCACGCACGGAAGTCCTGTGCACGACGATTATGCGTCAGGGCCTGTGACGGCGGTTCTACCGGGGCAGTCGGAGGCATCGGTCGATTCCATAGCAAAGATGTACACGCCGTGGCCGGGAACGCAGGCGAGCAGTTCCGTCGACTCGTGATCGTTGACGTTGATCGTGGCCAGTTGGACGGCGGCGTCCGCCGTCACGCCGGCTATCAGAGACTCCCATATCAGGGTGACGCCGTCTTCGTTGGCCGGGAGATTGTACAGGCGCAGCCGTAGCGTGGTTCGTCTGGTGTCCAGTAGAGGTTCGATGTCGGCCACAGCGAGCACGCTCCGGCGGCCGATACTCCCCACGGCCACGGCATATGCGTTGCACGGCTCGTGAAAGACAGGCAACGCCATACGGTCGGCCGAAACATCGTTGAGACTCCACAGCCACGCGCCAGAACGGGTGTTGTCATCGCAGACGCGTCCCCTCGCCACCGCCCCAGGCAGAATGGTGTCCTGATCGGTCGAGAACGGACCCGCCAGGCGAGTCTCCCCAAGTCGAGCCGTCAGCCGATGAGGCTCGGCGGCCGCGGCGCGTCCCCCATGCATGGTGACCAGAACCGGCCCCCGGCCGTTCGGGTCGCCCCAGCCGAGCAGCAGATCGTCATCACCGTCGTCGTCAAAGTCCCACGGTGCCAGCGAATGCACGTCATGGGCAGCGCCGGATTCGTCGAGCGGCTGCCAGGCGTCCACACGCTGATACGGCCTGCCGTCCGCTGCCGAGATCGCCTCGAAAACCGCTACGCTCTGCAGCGGCTGCGCCACGCCCACTGCAAAACCGTGCCGCTGACTGCCGAGCCCCAGCGGCACGATAAAGCCTTCCGCCATATCGGCGTTGGTCATCTCGCCCAGCGCCGCCTCAAAGACCGTGCGGCGGGCATCATCGCCAGCGATGGTCAATAGCTCCACGCCGAGCGTGTACTGCCCATCGCCGGCCGACCTCTGGGAGGTGAAGACGGCCAGATGACCATGGACCATGGACACGGGCCGAACGGCCCTCTTGCCGTCAAAGGTGATCTCGGCCACGGGGTCCACGTCGAAGTGCGGTCCGATCAACCGCAGCAACTCGAGCTGGTTCCTGATCTTGCGATCACCAACGGCGATCTCCGGCCATCCGTCACCGTCGAAGTCGTGCACGACAGTCGAACGCGTGTCGAGCGGAAGGAAACGAACGGGCGCCAGCCCGAGCTCGTCGTGCACCACTACCGGCACGGAGGGACCCAGGTCGCGTTTGACCGGTTCATCACGGACGGCCAGCCGCAGGTCACCAAACTCGACGCTACTCTGGAAATCCGCGATGACCTCGACCGTCTTGATGTCGGACGCCAGCGCGCCGGGCGCTTCCTCTATGACGATTCTGCCATCCAGCAGCAAGTCACACGTTCCGCGCTCCGCGTAGTACCGTAGTTCGAGATTCATCGTATCGTTCAGGGATCGGGGCGCGCGAAACGGAGTGTGATCTCGTCCCCGGGTACTGAGCGAAATGAGATCGCCGAACGTCACCACGTGGCAGTAGCAGGTGTCATCGTCACCACCTTGCCCACCGCTGAGGTTCACAGACGCCACCGCCGGAACATCGGGATGAGTCGACCGGGGCGGCGCCATGGACCAGGAGCAGGATATGACTCGGTGCCGGAGCGGGGCCCTGAGAGTTCGCGACCAGGTGCACGAACTGCTGCACGATCCGTTCAACTGGATCCAGCCGCCCCGCCGCCACTCCGAGCCGGCGACGCCACACTCGGGATTCGCCCGAACTCCGCCGGCGTCTACGAAGTCCGCGTCGGGCACGGTCCGAAAGCTGTCTAACAACCCTGCCCACGATTCCTCGGCGGCTCGCGCCTTCTCGTTGCCAGGGTCCAGGCGCTCGAGGGCATCAATGTAGCCGGCCACGTCGCCCGCTTTCCCCACCGGCGGAGGCACGCGAACCCAGCACTCCAGCCGCCGGCGCAGCCGGGTGACAATGTCGTTGGCGTCCCTTTGATCTGCCACGCCCGCCAGAAGGTCGACTGCCTGAGGTGTGCCAACGATAGTCTCGGAGAGTGAACGGAAATCGTGCAGGACAATGGCACGTTCAACCAACAGGCGGAGCGTGCTTTCGTTAGCCAGGCGCACGCGTTCGAGCGACGTCGCTTGGCTTGATTGCGGATGATTGTCCTGGAATTCTGCGATGTTCCTCAAGTTTCGGATCGGGAGGTCTGCATGGTGACTGTCGGTCTGAACAAGTGACTCGTGAAGTCGGGCCAGATCGTTGGCCAGTCTCTGATCGGCGCGGGCCCTGTTGGCGCGTTGCTGATACACGATGACCAGCACCAGGGCCAGCATGACGGTCAGCATGGTGGCCGCCCCCAGCACGGCGACCGCCCGGTACCGGCGCAGGGACTTGCGCAACATGTACAGGCTGCTGTCCCGCTTCGCTTCGATGGGCTCTCCGGCCAGGTAGTGACCCAGGTCGCGGTCCAGTTCGTCGGCACTCTGGTAGCGACGCCGCGGCTCCTTGGCCAGCGCTTTGAGCAGAATCGTCTCCAACTCGCCGTCTATCGGGCAATCCCCGGTTAGGGACTGGCCGCGCCGGCGGGACCGCACGCCGCGACCACCGCTCCAGGCACGCCCGGGGATTGCCCGATAGACGGCGAGTTGGAGACGATTCTGCTCA
>JANQGB010000557.1 GCA_028277545.1 Phycisphaerae bacterium
TGGGCCGGACGTTGTGAGCCAAGGGGCCTAGAATCCCCCACTATGGGGTCGACCGACGAGCAATGGCTGGCGAAGGCGGTTGAGGGCGATGCCGAGGCCCTAACCGTGCTGCTGGAGCGGCACGGGCCAACTGTGCGGCAGGGGCTGAGCGGGGGGATTGCCCGCAAATGGCGGTCGGTGCTGTCGGTCGATGACGTGATGCAGCAGACATATACCGACGCGTTTCTTACCATCCGGCGGTTCGAGGCCCGGGAATCGGGGACGTTTGAGGGTTGGCTGGCTACGTTGGCTCGCCGGAATCTGCTGGACGCCGCCCGCCTGCTGGGCGCCGAGAAGCGGGGAGGGGATCGACATCGGGTTACGCCGCTGAGCCACGACGATTCCATGGTGGCGCTGTACGAGCTGGTCGGTGGCAGTGTGACCACTCCCAGCCGCCATGCGGCCAGGGGCGAGGCAAAATCGGCCCTGGAGCGGGCCATCGAGCAGCTACCGGCCAACTACCAGAAGGTGGTTATCATGTACGACCTGGAAGGGCGGCCCATAGACGACGTGGCTACGGCCCTGGAGCGCAGCACCGGGGCGGTGTACATGATGAGGGCTCGGGCGCATGATCGACTCGGCGATATCCTGGGTGCGCCGCAGCAGTACCTGAGCGACGCCCCCTGAGCCGAGCGGATCGTCATTTTCTGCGTGAGTGCCGGGCCGGCGTCACGCTCTTGAAACATATCCCATGGCCCACGACGGGCGGGCGGGTTCCCGGTTCAGGTGGAAATATGCCGACCAAGCAAAGCGATCAGGCAGGTTCGTCGGGTCATGAGCGGGATCTGATCCTGGCTGCCCGGCTGCAGGCGATGGATATCAGTTCGCAGACGGCGCGCGACGACAGTAACGCGACCTTTGAGCAGCCGGCAAATCTGCTGTCGGCCGCTTCGTTTCCCGGATACGAACTCGAGCGCGAACTCCATCGCGGCGGGCAGGGCGTGGTGTACCTGGCTACGCAGCAGGCTACGCAGCGGAAGGTTGCGATCAAGGTCACGCGGGAGGGGCCGTTCGGTAGCCTGGGGGACAGGGCCCGATTCGACCGTGAGGTCCGCGTGCTGGCCCAGCTCAAGCACCCCAACATCGTCACCATTCATGATAGCTCCGAATCGGGCGGACATCACTATTTCGTGATGGACTACGTCCGCGGGCGGCCACCGGACAAGTACGTGGCGGAGCACGACCTGTCCGTGCTGGATACGCTGCAGTTGTTTGCCCGGGTGTGCCGGGCTGTTAACGCTGCTCATATGCGAGGGGTGATCCATCGCGACCTTAAACCTGGCAACATCCTGATCGATGAGCACGGCGAGCCGCGCGTGCTGGATTTCGGGCTGGCCAAGCTGGATCAGCCCGGTGCGGAGCAGGAGTCGGAGCTTGCGGCCGTGACGCAGACGGGCCAGTTCATCGGCACCATGCCGTGGGCCAGTCCGGAGCAGGCCCTGGGGGCGCACGATCGCATCGACGTGCGCACCGACGTGTACGCCCTGGGGGTGATGCTGTACCAGGTGCTGACGCGACATTTCCCGTACCGCGTGGTGGGCAATGTACGGGACGTGGTCACGCAGATTACGGAGGTGCCTCCGGCGCGTCCTTCTCGGTTTCGGCAGGAGATCGACGACGACGTCGAGACCATCGTGTTGAAATGCCTGGCCAAGGAGCCGGACCGGCGCTATCAGAGCGCTGCCGCGGTGGCTGACGACATCGACCGTTACCTGTCGAATGAGCCGATTCTGGCGCGGCCGCCGAGCGCTGCGTATCACTTCCGGAAGCTGGTGTCGAGGCATCGGCTGTCATCCGCGCTGGTCATGGCGCTGATTGCGTGCGTTCTGGGATTCGCCGTGTGGATGACGTTCCTATACCGGACGGCGGACAATCTACGCGAGGAGGCCCAGGCGTCGGCCGCGGCGGCGCGTACATCGGCGGGCAAGGCCAACCAGGTTTCGCAGTTTCTGATCGGGCTGTTTGAGCAGCCGCCCGGGCAATACCTGGACGAAACAGTGACCGCGCGGCAGCTACTCGATATCGGCCGGCAGCGGCTGGGGGATTCGCTGCAGGATCAGCCGGATGTACGTGCCGCAGTGCTACTGACCGTCGGTGGGGCGTATGCGCAACTGGGTCTCTTCGATGATGCGGCTGACCTGATGCAGCAGGCGCTGGATATTAGACGGCGGATACTCGAGCCAACGGACGACGAGTTGCTGGTCACGCTGGAATCGCTGGCGCGACTTCGCAACGCCCAGGCGAACCGGAAGGCTGCGGCGGTGTTGTACCAGGAACTGGTGGACGTGCGCCGGCAGAAGTATGGGGACCGCCATCCAGACCTGGCGGCTACGCTTGCCCGGTTGGGGGAGCAGCTTTACGGCATGGGCAGGATCGAGGAGGCGGATGCTGCCTACACCGCATCCCTGGAAGTATATGCCAACCTGGACGACCCCTCTGCGGCCAATACGGATGAAGCCCTGCAGTTGCAGGGGGACATGCATCGCATGCTGTCTCAACTGCGGGAGGCGGAGGAATTCTATCGCCGGTCGCTGGCACTGTATGAGAACGGTGAGCAGGGACTGTCCACCGATGACATGAACTATGCTGCACGCTGGCTGGGGCTGGCATACGTGTTGATTGATGCCAAAGAACATGCTGAAGCCGTGGCTGCCGCCAGCAAGGCAATCGACCTGTTGCTGACCGTGCACAAGCTGGGGGAGGATCATCCGACGGTCGGCGTATGCACGCGGCTGATCGCGGAGACGCAGTTTGAAGCCGGAGAGCTGGCAGACGCCGAAGGGTCAGCCAGTAGAGTAGTGGAGATCAACACGGCGCAATTCGGCCTGGTAGATATAGACTCCATCCGAGCGTTGAGCCTGCTGGGCGACATTCAGTCGGCCCGCCGCGATTTTGAGCATGCGGAAGGCAACTATCGGACGGCACTGACTTCGCTGGAGAAACTGGACGATCCGCCGGCGTATCTGCAGGGCAGCCTGAGGAGCCGGCTGGCGGGGGCGCTCAAGGAAGGTGGGCATTTGGAGGAAGCTGAGCAGCTTGCCCGGGAGGCAGTGGAGATCAACCGGGGCGAATTCGGGTCACAGCACCATGTTACGGCGCAGAGCCTGCGCACGTTAGCTGACCTGCAGACGGCCCGGGGTGAGTATGCGGCGGCGGAGGAGGGATATCGTGAAGCGTTGGGGATCTTCCGCGGGCTGGATACCAAGCTGCTTAAGGAGCAAGACGTAGCTGTGGCCAAGGTACTCACGCGCTTGGCTTTCGCCCTCGATGCGACTGGGCGAGTCGAGGAGGCGGAAGCGCTGTACCGGGAAGCGTTGGGGATCTTTCGCGAAGCTCCCGACGCTGAGCTGGTAGAGCGTGTTTCGGTGCGGGCTCGCCTGGCCAAACGGCTCATGATCAAGAGAGAATTCGGGGAGGCCGCGGAGCTGCATCGGGAAGTGCTATCGCTTTTGGACGATGCGCCGATGGACGTCGAGAGTAAACGCATCTCACACATGCTGTCGCTCAGTCGCTGCCTGCGACAGCTTGGCCAGCTTGACGAGGCTCTGACCGTGGGAGAGCAGGCCGAGCAGGCCAGCGCTGACGTGCACGGGTCGGAGCATTGGCTGACCGCCGAGCAGCTCGGAAACGTTGGTGCCGTTTTGCTGGCCATGGGCAGGGTCGAGGAAGCGGAGGAACAGGCGCGGTTGGCCCTCGAGGTTTTCGGGCAGACAACGGCGCCGCCGCTTCCGGTGGCTGCGGCCCAGGGAACGCTGGGCGAGTGCCTCACGGTCAGCAGCGATTATGAAGAGGCTGAGTCGTTGCTGCTGAGCAGTCTTGAAACGCTGAAGGCCGAGCGGGGGCTGGCGCACGACGAGACCAGGGCGGCTGTCCGGCGGATTGCTAAGCTGTACGACGCCTGGGGGCGCGAGGATCTGGCGGAACAACATCGGTCCTCTCTTTCGACTGACTACGACTAGCTCCACGTGTACTAGCCCGGGACCCCGGCCTGGCCGGGCGAGTCGGCCGAAGCCCTGGCGACCGGTTACGCATATGACCGGTCGCTCGCCGGGTCGCCGGCGTCATCTTGGGCCTTCCGAGTCCGTGTCTCTATAATCTCCCGTATACGGGCCTACTTGCTTCGTCGAATGCGATCGGACCTCGTATGGCGACGCCGACCACGTCCAACTCGTCTCCCGGTGCGCGTGACCAGACTGATGACAAGGTCAGCCGCAGCACCCCTGATACCGAGCGACTGCTCCTGGACACCGCGTCGGCCATCGCCGGAGAATCGGAGTTTTCCGCACTTGCAGATCGGCTGGGGCGGGCGGTGCTGGGCCTGCCCGGCATCCGGACATGTGGCCTGGGGGTGTACGACGAGCAGCGCGAGGTCTTCATCGTATACCTCACGGTGGCCGACCCTGAATCTGGAGCCCGGAGCCAGGGCTTAGCTCGGGTCCTGGAATTCGACGCCCGGGAGAGCGAAGTGGGCGTGCTGCAAGGCCTGGCCGCGACCCATTTATCCGTGAATCTGTCTAACGGCCGGTCGAACCCGCTGCAGGATACTCTCCACCAGTTGGGAATCCGAAGACAGGTCAGCGTACCCATGGTGGTCCGCGGGCGACTGCTGGGGGCGTTGGTGGTCGGGTCGGCGGACGCCGAACCCCTGGTCCCGGAGACCAACTCCCTTCTGGAACGCCTGGCCCACCTGGCTACGCCGGTGTTGTGGAACTGCGTGGCCCAGCAGTTCTTCACCAAGGGCGACTCGCGGCGCGACACTCTCATCGAGTTGAGCAACGCGATCAACTCAGGGTTGGAGCTCGACACGGTCATCCGCTCGACGCATCAAGCTGTCGGCCGGCTGGAGGGGTACTGCCTCAGTGCGATCGAACTGCTCGAGGATGGCAACGCAACGTACGTCTCCCATAGATCGGACACAGGGGGGCACGCGCGGGCCAGCGAGCCGGCACGGGGGCCGGTGGCGTCGCGGACCATCGAGTGGGTGCTGACGCACCGGCAGACGTATCAATCTGGCGATCTGCGGGCGCACCTTGAGTTCGACAACGACGCGGGGCTGCAGTCTCAGGGCGTGCGGCGCTACGTTGCCGCGCCGCTTTTTGCACGGGGGCGCATCATGGGAGCATTCCTTTTTGGCTCCACCAGCGCGCACCCTCTGCGGAAGGTAGACGTGTGGCTCTACGAGAACATTGCCATGCAGTTGGCACTTGCCATCGACAACGCCCTGCAGCACGAGCGGGTCCACCGGCTGTCCGAGCGGCTGGCCCGGGAGAACGTCTACCTGCGGGAAGAGCTTCAAGCGGAACACAGCCTGAGCGGCATGGTTGGAGCCTCACAGCCTATGGAGCGGGTGCGAGAGAGCATAGCAAGAGTTGCCGCCACGCAGACGCTGGTGCTGATCACCGGTGAGACTGGCGTGGGGAAGGAACTCGTCGCCCGGGCGATTCACGACGCCGGCCCGCGGTCGGGCCGGCCCATGGTCAAGGTCAACTGCGCCGCTATACCGGACGGCATGACGGAGAGCGAGTTGTTCGGGCATGAGCGAGGGGCTTTCACCTCGGCGGTGCAGCGTCGCATCGGCCGTTTCGAACTGGCCCACGACAGCTCTCTCTTCCTGGATGAGATCGGGGAATTGCCGCCGGCAACTCAGGCCAAGCTTCTGCACGTGCTTCAGGATGGAGAATTCCAGAGAGTTGGCGGAACCGAGCGGCTGGTTAGCAACGCGCGCATCATAGCGGCCACCAACCGGGACCTGGCCAAGGCAGTCGAGAGCGGCGCCTTCCGCGCCGATCTGTACTTCCGCCTGAATGTCTTCCCGATCGATGTTCCGCCGTTGGATCAGCGGCGCGAGGACATCCCTCTGCTGGCCGAGGCCTTCATGGCCTACTTCGGCCGTGCCATGGGCAAGCGCATCGATGAAATCGCGCCGACTTCACTGGAGTACCTGTGCAATCGGGATTGGCCGGGGAACGTACGCGAACTACGCCATTGGATCGAACGGGCGGTTATCCTGTGTGACTCGTCGATGCTGACTGTGGCCATGACGCACCCCGAGATCCACAGGCGTACGAAGGCGTCAACAAAGCCTGGCCCGCCAACGCTCAAGACCCTGCAAACGGAGCACATCCTCCGGGTCCTCGATAGCTGCGCTTACGTGATCGAGGGGCCTAATGGGGCCGCCACAGCATTGGGGATGAAGCCGTCCACCCTTCGCTTTCGTATGAAACGCCTGGGTATCGAACGCCGCCCTGCCGCCGACTGAATGGTTACCGGGCCGCTAACGCCTCCATCGGTTCCACAGCGGGCTGCGGCCGAGTCACTACATACAGTGACCCGAACCACCACATATGGTGGCTGACCATCACTGAGGCGGGTAACATTGTCGGCTCGCCGTCCCTAACACCCTGTCCGCAAAGCGGTTAGGCCGGTTCGCCTGAGCGGTGCCTGGCGATGGCATGTGAGCTGCTAATAGGGACGTGAAGGCGTTCGGGTCCCTGCTCGGTCGCCCTGCCCAGTGCAGACGACAGGGTAACCAGCCACAGTCAGGAGGCGGCAAGATGTTGCATACACCAGCTTCGATGGCGTGGGCCGGCGGATTGGCATCATTTCTTGCGATCCTGCCGGCGGCGTACGGCCAGCCGGTCTGTCCGACCATGCTGCTGGCCTCGGACGCGGCCGCGGGTGACCAGTTTGGCAGTTCTGTCGGATTGGAGGAGACCGTCGCTCTCGTCGGGGCCCCGTATGACGACGACGGAGGATTGGACTCCGGCGCGGCCTACGTCCTGACGTTCGACGGGACGGCCTGGCTGGAGGAACAGAAGCTCGCGGCGGCGGATGGCGCTACCCGGGATTACTTCGGACTGAGCGTTGACGTGGGCGGCGTCGTGGCCGTAGTGGGCGCGCCGTTCGACGACGACGATGGACCGTCGTCCGGATCGGCGTATGTGTTTCGCCATGATGGTGCGGCCTGGGTCGAGGAACAGAAGCTGACGCCACCCGGGTTTGCAGCCAACGGGTGGTTTGGTGCTGCCGTTGCCATTGACGGAGATACGATCGCCGTGGGAGCGCCGGCATCTCCTTATGCGCCCACCGAGTCCGGCTCGGTCTATGTCTTCGAGTATCAGGGCGGGTCGTGGGTGTTTCAGCAACGTCTCCTTCCCGCGGACGCAGCCGAAGGCCAACGCCTGGGTATTTCGGTGGACCTGGATTACGGGGTGTTGGTGGCCGGCGCCAGCGGCGACGATGAGTTGGGCAACGCCGCCGGAGCCGCCTACGTGTTTGCCTTCGACGGCACGGCATGGGTACAGGATGCCAAGCTGCTGGCCGCGGATGGGACGGCCGGCGATCAATTCGGTCACTCGGTAGCCGTGTCATCTGCCGTGGCGATCGTAGGAGCCCACACCGCCGATGCCGGGGCCACAGAGAGCGGCACAGCATACGCGTTTCGCTGGAATGGATCTGCCTGGCAGCAGGAGTCAAAACTGCTGCTCCCCGAGCCTGTTGCGTTTGACCGCTTCGGCGGATCCGTGGCCGTGGAGGCTGACACGGCCATCATCGGATCGTTGCGGTACGGGGCTGGTAGGGCGGAGACGTTCCGCTATGGTCCGTCCGGGTGGAGCCATGCGCAGAGCCTGCGCAATCCACTGGCAGATGAGTCCGCGGACGTGCTGGACGGATTTGGCGCTTCGGTTGCGCTCTACGGCGACGTGGCGCTGATCGGCGTGCGTCGAGCTGACTTGCTTTGTACGGATGATGCGCTGTGCAACTCAGGGGCGGTGTATGCCGTCACGGGGCTGTCCGAACCGGACTGCAACGCGAATGGCATTCCTGACGTGTGCGAAGCCCAGACCGACTGCAACAGCGACGGGGTACAGGACATTTGCGACGTGGCCGCTGGCACCAGCGACGACTGCAACGGCAACGAAATTCCCGACGAATGCCTCGAGCTGGAGGAGGACTGTAACGGTAACGAGATACCCGATGCATGTGATCTGGCTGACGGCACCAGTGAGGATTGCAACGCTAACGACATGCCGGATGAGTGTGATTTGGAGTCAGGCTTCAGCGAGGACTGTGACGACAGCGGCACGCCGGACGAATGCGAGAGTGATTGCAACAGCAACGGTCTGCACGATGCCTGCGATCTGCTGGCGGGGACCAGTCAGGACTGCAACTCAAGCGGACTTCCCGACGAGTGCGAGCAGGACTGCAATGAGAATGGCCTGCATGACAGTTGCGACATCGCGGCCGGAACGAGCGTCGACTGCACGGGGGATGGGGTGCCGGATGAGTGCGAGCCGGACTGCAACAGCAACGGTGTTGCGGACAGTTGCGACATAGATTCAGGCGCCTCCGCCGACTGCAACGGCAACGACATTCCGGATGAGTGTGATGCGGCTCCGCCAGGCGCGGACTGCAACAGCAACGCTGTGCCCGATGAGTGTGAAGCTGACTGTAACGAGAACGGCGTCCCCGATGCCTGCGACCTCGCCTCAGGTACCAGTACAGACTGCTCGGGCAATGGTGTTCCCGATGAATGCGAGCCGGACTGCAATCAGAACGGGCTGACGGATTCGTGCGAGATCGCCGATGGCCTGAGCCCGGATTGCGATGGAAACGGAGTGCCGGACGAATGCGCGTGGGGGCAGCAGGTCCGCGTTGCCGCCTTCGATCCCGGTGTGGTCGGCGGTGGCGGGCGGTTCGTGCAGGACGAATGGCTGGCCCCGGTCGGGCCGACGGGGCCGGACGCCTTCGAGGAGTTCGGCAGGGCTGTCTCGATTGATGGGGATCGTCTGCTGGTGGGTGCGTTTAACGACGAGAACGGCGGTCATCCGTATTTCGCTGCCGGATTCGGGGCGGCCTACGTGTACTACCACGAAGACGGAGGCACACCGCTCGACCCGCAAGACGATGCCTGGGTGCCGGAGGCCAAGCTCACCGCCGCGGACGGCGAAGAGTTCGATCGCTTCGGGTTCGCGGTGAGCCTCAGCGGGGCCCGGGCAGCCATCGGGTCTGACGAGTCCGACGCCATCGGGGAGGCGGGAGACGAGGTGTTCAGTCCCGGCGCGGTGTACGTGTATGCTCGACAGGACATGGCCTGGATCGAGGAAGCCAGGCTCACGGCACCCGACGCCGAGCATTTCGACGCCTTCGGTATGGATGTCGCACTCGACGGCGACGATCTGGCGGTGGCCAATCCGTTCGATGACGACGACGGTTTGAATTCCGGATCTGTCTACGTCTTCCGCTGGACGGGGCAGGCGTGGGAACAGGAGGCGAAGCTGACGGCGTCCGACGCCTCCGCGGGGCAAAAGCTCGGCAGGGCCATAGCCCTCGCCGGCGATTTCCTGGTGGCGGCGGCTGACGATGGGGTCTACGTCTACCGGAAGATCGGCCCCGTCTGGTCAGAGGTGCAGAAGTTGCTGGTAAGCGCCACAGACGTGGCACTCGACGGCGACACGCTGGTGGTCGGCGACGAGGACGGTGGAGGCGATGGCAGCGGGCTAGTGTCGATATTCCGCTGGGACGGTCTGGACTGGCTCCTGGAGGCCGAACTCAGTCCGGCTCAGGGTGTCGCCGGCGACGCCTTCGGGTCATCAGTGGATCTTGACGGCGATCTGGCGGTTATCGGTGCCCGGCAACGCGCGGGGGCGGCCGCGGAGTCAGGTGCGGCATACGTCTTTCGGCGTCAGGGGACGGATTGGACGGAAGAGGCCATTCTACTGCCCGATATCGGCTCAGCCGGCGACGAACTGGGCACGGCGGTGTCAATCGCAGCGGGTCACGTGGCGGTCGGAGCACCCGGCGAGCACGAGGGAGGTGATCACGCGGGCGCGGCCTATGTCTTCGTTCCACTCGATGTGGATTCCGACGGTATCCCCGACGCCTGCCAGATCAGTTGTCCGCCCGATGCGACGGTCACACCCACCGGGCGGTGGCTCTACTGGACGGACTTGTCCGGTGACCTCATTCAGCGGGCGCGTCCGGACGGCGCCTCCCGGGAAACCGTTATGGTCGGAACTATAAGCCCGGCAGACCTGGTTGTGCACGCGGAAGAAGGCCGCATGTACTGGACCGAATCCGA
>JANQGB010000564.1 GCA_028277545.1 Phycisphaerae bacterium
CGCGTGGCCCGGTCCTGCCGGGTGGCGCCGCCCGAGAACTCGCTGTTGGGCAGTGCCTTCTTGACCGTCACTACAACCTGGTCGCCAACGTTGGCTCTCTTCAGACGCCGCTTGCCCGACCGGGCGGTGCTTCCACCCAGTACGGTGATCACCTGCGCCTGCTTGGCGCCGGTGTTGTCCGCGACGTCCACCATGGTCTGCATCTGGATCACTGTCTGGACCTCGCTCCCAGGTAGGCACCCACAAACGACGGGCCTTAGCGGCCGCCAGCTTCCTGGCCGACGACGCGTACCAGCCGCCAGCACTTCGTCTTGGAGATCGGCCGGCAGCTCATCACTTCCACCCGATCACCTTTCTTCGCCTCGTTCTTCTCGTCGTGAACGTGCAGCACTGTGCGGCGCCGAATGAACTTGCCGTACAGCGGATGCTTGGTGGTGTAGTTCACCACCACCCGGATCGTCTTCTCCGCCCCGTCGGACGTCACCACGCCCGAGCGAACAGGCCGCAGGCGCCGCTGCCGGGTCTTGTCCGTCGTGTTTTCAGCCATCTGTGCCACCGTCTCCGCCCGCTGGGCACCGGCATAATAAGGCCGGAAACCTCACATCCCGCCGCTAGACACCACGCTTGTGGGTCGCCAGCGACTCCAGGTGATACTGTTTCTCTTCAATCCCGGTCTCACCGCGCTCGTTCATCACGGTGAACACGCGGGCTATATCCCGCTTGGCCAGTGTTAATTGATTGGGGTTGGCCAGCTTCTCGGTCACCGCCTGGGCCCGCAAGTCGAACAGGTGCCGGCGCAGCCGGTCCAGCTCGTTATGCAAGGCCTCGGTCTTCATCTCGCGGAGTTCCTGAATCTTCATGGCGACGTCCTCAAAGCTCCTTCCTGACGGCTTACAACCCGTGCCGGCGGGTCACCATCCGACAACGGAAGGGCATCTTATGCGTCACGCGAGTAAGCGCCTGGCGGGCAACGTCTTCCTCGACCCCGCCAATCTCGTAAAGGATGGTTCCCGGCCGCACACAAGCCACCCAGTGGTCGGGCTCGCCCTTACCCTTGCCCATCCGCGTCTCGAGAGGCTTGGAGGACACCGGCTTATGGGGGAAGACCCGGATATAGACTTTGCCCTCGCGGTGAAGGAAGTGCGTAGCGGCCACGCGGCCGGCCTCGATCTGCCGGCCGGTCAGCCAGCCCGAGTCCAGAACCTGCAGGCCGAACTCGCCGAACGACACCACGTTGCCACGCTGGGCGTTCCCGCGCAGCTTCCCGCGATGGGATTTCCGAAACTTGACTCTCTTGGGCATTAAGGCCATGAGACCGACTCCGCCTGCAGCGTTTAGCCGCGTTTGCCCCGTCGCCCGCCACCGCCGCGCCGGTTGTCGCGCGGGGCGTCAACGAGTTCCACTTCCTCGCCGTAGCGACCCTTGTACAGCCAAACCTTGACGCCGATCACACCGTACTTGGTGCGACTGACGGAGTACCCGTAGTCCACGTGGGCCTGCAAGGTGTGCAGGGGAATCGAGCCCTTGATCTGCATCTCCTTGCGGGACATCTCGGCTCCGCCCAGGCGGCCCTTGATCATGACCTTGATGCCCTTGAGCCCGGTGGTCATGGCCGTCTCGCAACGTTGCTTGAGGACCCTGCGGAACCCGGTCCGCTTCTTGAGCTGCTCAGCAATGGCGTCGGCCACCAACTGGGCGTCCGTGTCCGGCGACTTGATCTCGACTATGTTCAGGTTGATCTTGCGGTCGACCAGTTCCTCCAGCTCCTCCCGGAGCTTGTCCACCTCCGCCCCCCGCAACCCGATCACCAGGCCCGGCCGGGCAGTGTGCAGGAACACCTTGACGTCGTTCCGCGTACGCTCGATCTCTACCCGAGACACCGCCGCGTAAGGAGGCTGGCGATTCAGGCGCCGATCGACGTAGTCGCGGACGCGGTAGTCCTCGACCAGGAACTCTCCGAAGGCTGCCTTCGGGGCGTACCAGCGGGAGCGCCACCCTTCGGTGATGCCGATCCGAAAACCCAGTGGATGAACCTTCTGACCCACGTCTGTCTCCCACGGCTCGCGACCTTCCGGATAATCCGGAGCGATCCGAACCTCGCAGCGGCGTCTACGCCTCAGCCACTTCCACGATCAAATGACTCGTCCGCTTGGCGATCGGATGGGCCCGGCCGCGATCCTTCGGCCGCCAGCGGCGGAAGTACGGCCCACCATCCACCCGCGCTGTCTTGACGAACAGGCTGGTCATGTCCGCCTCCTGCTCGTCCGCGTTGGCCATGGCCGATTTGAGGACCGTCGCGATCATGCCCGCCGCCCGCCGCCCGTTGAACCGCAGGCCGTCCAGGGCTTCGTCGCAAGGCAGACCCCGAATCAGGTCCATCACCAGACGGGCTTTACTGGCACTGATCCGGGCGTACTTGTGTGTCGCCCGCCAGGTCTCCCCTGTTGTCAGCATATCGCTCATAATCCATCCCGCCTTTGCCGCCGGCTAATCGACTCGTCTTATCGTCGTCCGCCGCCGGCATGGCCGCGGAACAAGCGGGTCGGGCTGAACTCACCCAACTTGTGCCCCACCTTGTCCTCGGTGATGAACACTTCCTGAAACTGCTTGCCGTTGTGAACCTGGAACTTGTGCCCGACGAACTCCGGGACGATGGTACATCGCCGAGCCCAGGTCCGAATGGGCGCCGTCGAACCCGACTCCTTGGCGGCCATAACCTTGCCGTAGAGCTTCTCGTCGACGAACGGCCCTTTCTTCGCGGAACGTGCCATCTTGTGCTCACCCGTCTGTCTTGCTAACGCCGGGCTCCCGCCCAGTACCACTCCAGCGGCAGGCCACCGGCCCGCCCCGCTGGAAACCTATTTCTTGGGCAATACCAGTTGCCCGTAACGCTTGCTCTTGCGCCGCCGCAGAATCCGCTTGTTCGACGACTTCCTGGGATTGCGGGTACGCCCGCCCTTGGCCGGCACGCCCTTGCTGCTGCAGGGATGGCGGCCGCCGTTGCTGCGCCCCTCACCACCGCCCAGCGGATGGGCCACCGGGTTCATCGCCTTGGCCCGGGTCTTGGGACGGCGACCCAGGTGACGGCGGCGCCCGGCCTTGCCCAGACGCACGCCCTGATGTTCTGAATTGCCGATCTGGCCGATGGTCGCCCGGCACTCCACGCGAACCTGACGCATCTCGCCGGACGGCATGACCAGCGTCGCCCAATCGCCCTCGCGAGCCATCAGCCGGGCCGAGGCGCCCGCACTGCGAGCCAGCTTGCCGCCCTGTCCGGCGTTCATCTCGATGTTGTGCACGTCCATCCC
>JANQGB010000905.1 GCA_028277545.1 Phycisphaerae bacterium
TGAACTGCCGCCGGTGTTCGTCGCTGCACAACTCGTAAGTCTGCCCCAGATACGTTGCGGGGAAGCGCTGGGCAGCCGCCAGCGGCGTCTGACAGACCAGGCACCTGGCGATGAGCCAGTGCTCGGGATCGCCGTCAAAGAGCTTTTTGCATTGCCGCGTGCAGAAGAAATACGCCGCGCCCTCGTGCACCGACTGTATGCCCCAACTGGAGTTGACCTCCATCTGGCAAACCACGTCCACCAGACGGCCGTTTCCGGCCGGCGACTCGCGTACTGCCAGACTGCCGTCACCCTCCAGGCAGGCCGGCGAGCAGTAGTAGCGCACCTCCCCGTCACGATCGCCCCGCAGCGCGGCAGTGCCGTCAACGTCCATACCGCACGGCTGGCAGACGTGCCCCGCGGTCTCCGCCCGAGCATCCGTTTGCTTCGGGATGTTCGAGGCCGCAATGACGGCCACAACCACTGCCAGCAGGACGTAGGGGAAATAGAGATTGAGCCGTTGTATCAACATCCTAGGTAGTCCCCGCTCCTACGAACTCACCGCCGGATGGCGACCCGCCGGCCGCCCTGCGTTGACGCTTTTTCTGGACTGCCCTGATCACCACGAATGCCGCCAGGAGCGCCAGTCCGCCAGCCACTGCTGTCGACGCAGTCGCGGTCGGCTCGCCGGCTATCATCAGAAACGGGATTACCTCCGTCCGACCCTCCACCATCATGGACAGTTCCACGATGTACTCCCCGTCCATCGGGAGCGTTACGTGGAACTTGTACTCGTTGTCGAACGAGCCACGCGTAGTCGGCTCCATAATGACCGTGCTGTCGCCGAAGGTGTGGGTTTGCAGCACGCGTACGGTGATCGGTTCGCTATACACGCGGCCAGCCTTTTGGTCCTTGATGTAGAAAGCCAAGTTGGCTGGCTCACCCGGCTCGGGCACCCCTGGGTAGGAGGTGAGCAGCACGTCATAAGGCCCGGTCTTGGCCGGATACTCCAGCGTGGGCCGCTGGGGATAGTTCTCCTTGTAGGAGTAGTGCGGCAGACCGAGTATGTGGTGCCCGCGGGCCTCACCGGGCGTCAGCAGCAGAAGAAGACCCGCCAGCAGGACGGAAGTCGCGGTCAGGCTGTGTGGCGCCGTTGTCAGAGGTCTGTCCCTGGCCGGCTCCGGCAGGCCGATTCCGAAGTGCAGCGCCTTCGTCGGGCAGTGCCGAATGCAGACCCCGCAATTATCGCACTCGATGGAGGCGGACTGCGTAGTAGGATCGAGGCCCTCCTCACACACCGGATGACACTCGGCACAGGCGGTGCACTGGTCTGTTCGGAGCTTGACGCGGACCGGGCGGAGCCAACCAAGCCAGCCATACAGCGCCCCTCCCGGGCAGACACTCCGGCACCACCAGCGCGGTGAAACGAACATTTCGAAGAGCACGATGACGCCGAGCAGCAGCACCATGCCGGTCAGCGTCGTACCGAACACCCAGGCGTGGATGGTGCGGCTCAACACCGCCGGCGGATAGACCAGCGCAAACAGAGGCGCCGAGAAGAAGGCGGCCAGCGCCAGACCGGCCAATAGTACGATGTACTTGTTTCTGGGCGAGAACTTGACCTCCGCCGGATTGATCTCCGCCAGGCGCAGGAACTTGCGCAGTTTGCCGGTCAACTCCAACAGCAAGTAAGCGGGGCAGATCCAACTGCAGAACACTCGGCCGAGTATCAGGGTCAGCAAGACTGGGATGGCGGCGGACAGAATCAGCGGCCAGTGCACGTGCTTGGACGCGGCGGTAGCCTCCAGCGCGGCCAGCGGATCGCTGATGCTGATACCCCCCAGACGCATGGACCACAGCGTGCCCTTGTTGGCATCCAGTAGCGCCGCCGGATCCTCCAGACGATCAATGTAGGGGTGGATCGCCTGGACCACGTTCTCACAACGCAGACCCGCCATTAGCTGCTCGTCGTCAATCACCCGGGCGGCACGGTAGTGAGCATACAGACTGAGGGTGGCGATGGCTGCCAGCAGCAACACGACGCCCGCCTGCACCGCTCGACGTATGATTTGCAGAATCATCACGCCACCTCCGTACCCCGCCGAAAGCGCGTACGCACAACTCGAATAGCGGGAGCCCCTCTAACGAGGGTGCGGCAAATATGCTCGCACATGCCACAGCCGACGCAGTGCGCGGTGAAGACCAGAGGAGCTAGAAAGGCACCCGGGGCCAGCTTTATGGCCCGGTTTCGCAGGGGGCAGAACATATAGCACTCGCCGCACGGCCCGCGCCGCTCCAGCAGTGCCTCGGACTCGGTCGCCTCTCCGCCCATCTGCACAATCATGTCCTGCTCATCACGGATTCGTTTGGCCTTGTAGGAGAGGCAGAGGTCCTCGCTCAGCTCCACCGAACCCATGTCCACTTCCGCCATGTCTTCAAATGGGTGAAGAGCGATCGTGGGGCACTCAGGCCCGCACTTGGCGCACAGGGTACAGCCGGCCTTGGCAGGATCGACGTAAGGTGTATGGGCCAGATCGCCATCCCGCTCGGTGTAGAACTGGATGGCGCCCGGCTCGCAGACGTCCTGACACCGGTAGCAGCGGATACAAGCGGCGAGGAATTGCGGTTCGGGCAGGGCGCCCGGCGGCCGCAGAAGTCCGGCCGGCGTGGCATATGGGCGCTGGACGGCCGGGTATGCCGACCTCCTCACTCGCTGAAGCAAGTGAACAATGCCGCCGACCAGCGTACACCCCGCCGTGACGGCAAGCGCCCGAAGCGCGTCTCGTCGCGTGGTGGTCATGATCGCTTCTTGACTCTGACGCGGATAGCGTGTGGATAGCGGATGCACGATCGCTCGCAGCAGCCACACCCGACACAGGCGTCGCTGTTGACAGTCGGGCGTTCCCAGGCCCCGACAGTCATCGCTACACCCGCCAGCGGACAGGCCCGGTAGCAGGCGCCGCAGCTCCAGTTGTTGTACGAATAACAGAGGTCCAGATCGATATCCGCCGTACCGATGGCCACCTTGGCCAGGATCTCCTGCTGGTCCTTCTTCACCAGCCGCAACGCCCCGCTGGGACAGGCCTGAGTGCACTTCAGATAGTCACCCGGCTCCAGGGCGCAGAGCATGCACGCGGCCTTGCGCATGTCGAGCGTGGGAGTTCCACCGCAACCGCCCGGCGCACCCTGCGGCATGGACCGCAAAGCGCGGTTGGGACAGGCATCGACACAGCAGAGGCAGCGGATACACCGGGAGGCAAACTCGTCCTCCGGCAGGGCCCCTGGCGGGCGAAGCGGAGCGGCACCCACCTGCCCCTCGGCCGCTAACGGCCGGGCAACGTACGCCCCCCCCGCGAGGGTCACCCCGATCGCCGCTGACTCCTTCAGAAAATCTCTGCGACTCGGTCTCACAAGCCCTACACTTTTTCGATACGGGCGGCGCTCTTCTTATAGTCGCATTGTCCGCTAACCGGGTCCCACGCCCGGTGACTGGTCGAGTTCACCAGCCACTTGTTCTTACGCGGGTCGGCGCTGTCCGCCACGGACAGGTTCCACGGACTGAACAGATAGCCCGGTGGCACCTCGGTACGGGCCGGCCGAATCATGCTGGTCTGGCCCACCGATACGCGGCCTTCATACGAACCTCGGCGGGTCACCAGCCGGACCCGGTCGCCGTCCCGAAGCCTGAATCGCTTGGCGTCCTCGACGTTTACCTCTACGTATTGCTCCGGCACGAGCTTGGTGGTTGTCGCTCCT
>JANQGB010001047.1 GCA_028277545.1 Phycisphaerae bacterium
GCCCTCACCTCCGGCTCCCAGAATGCTCTGTCCGATAACTCTTGCTATCGACCGCCGGGAAGGGCGTTCTTTACCCGGACGCTGCGCAACTTTCGCGCCACCGACGGCCGGAAATGCGCCGTGGCCGCGGGCTCGCGGTGCGCCCCCTCTCGCCAGGGCGATCGCCTCGTGGCGCGGGTCCCGCACCAGCCTCGCTCAGTCAGTAACAGGCGTGTCGGCCAGGAAGACGGCCACGCCGTTCTGATGGTAGTCGAATCGCAGCGGGTGGACGTCGGCCACCAGCCGGAACCGCCGCCCAAGCCACGCCAGGCGATCCGCCGGCAGCCCGCCGGTCGAGTATCGCAGGATGCACCAGACGCGGCGGTCCTGCTCTAGAATCGCATCCGTTTGGCCAATCGGATCTGGCGGACAAGCCACGACGGTGTGGTCGGACAGGTAGTAACGAACGTTAACGCACTGATCGGACCAGACCGAATCGCCCGGTTCGAGCTGCTCAGCAACGATGTGAGCCGCCGACCGATAATCGGGGCGGTTGCCGTCCACGTAATAGCTGGCGACCGACGGGAGGGTGAGTGCCGGCACAGCAGCCAGGCCCCCAAGGCCCAGTGACCAGTGCCTGCGCCACGCGTAGCGAGCCAGGTGGGCGATGCCGATGGCCGCCAGCAGGTGAACGGGCAATACCATGGCAAAGGCGTAGTCTGCCCGAAAACTCATCACCAGCGGCCCGACGACGCACGCCGCGACAAGCGCCGCCGCGCAGATCAGCGCCCAATACAGATCCCGCTGTCGCGTCGCAAGCACCCACACACCGGTGCCCAGGGCAGCCAGGGTCACCGGCAGAGTCATGTTGTTCACCAGGCTGGCCAGACATCGCTGAGGAGACATCTGCCACCAGGTGCCCTCGGCAAAGTCGCCCGTGAAATGGCGGACGAGCAACACCATCACGCCCAGAGCCAGCATGCTCACTGCCGCCGCCAGAAGGTGTCCCGTCTGGCGGTGCCTGCGGTCGACTACAAACATCACCGCCTGGCAGCCAACCAGGACCGCCAGCATCATGGCCACGCTGCTGTGGCACAGCGCTGCCGCCAGGTAGAACACCGCCGCCCAGGCAAGACGCCCCCACCGCCGCTCGGCAAAGCCGGCGTCGGCCCACAGGAAGCCGGCCACGGCGAAGAAGTAGGCCATTGAGTACGGGCGGTGGTTCTGGGCGTGAAACAGGCCCCACGGCCAGAATACGAGCAGTGCTCCCAGGGACGCCCCAACCCAGGGGCCTCGGCGCCGCCAGACTGACGCGACAGCGGTAACAACCGCCAGCGTGGAGAAGACCACCATAGGCAAGCGGGCGGCGAACTCGCTTTTGGGCACGAGTCCGTGCCAGACACTCATGATCCAGAAACCCAGCGGGCAGGCGTGAATGAACTGCTCGTGCGGCGAGGAGTAGCCTTGCGGATTCCAATACGACGTTTTGGTGAGCATCTCCGCGTCGTAGTAGGTGACCAGTTCGTCACCCCAGAACGGCCACTGTCCTGCGCCGTGCAGGCGGAGGCCGAGCGTCGCCGCCACCAGCACAACCAGGCCGGCAGCCACCGCCCATCTACGCAGTGCCACCCCCTCCGCGGTTGAAGCGGGCAGCCAGGCACATTCGGCATGCCGACCCAGTAGCGTCAAGATTTCGACTCCACACCTGCCGTGCGCGCACCTTGCGACTTATTGGACCATCGGCGTCTGAACGGGTGGTCTTGAAACTCTGAGCTGTCCACCGCCCGGCGGCGGAGCCTGTAATACCGGCGACTACTGCAGGCTGGATACGCCGGGGTCGATAAACATGGTGGATTATCGGCCCGCGGTCGGCTCGACTGCGGTCCTGACGAGGTTATCGGTCCGGAGGTCGCCGTGGACAATTCATCTTGCGGAGTCGTGTTGTCGGATCCACCACCGGAGGAGCTGACCGCAGCGACAGACGGACAGCCGGTTTTGGAACAAGCGCTCGCGCCACCAGCGCCTCGCGATGACGACCCGGCACCGGAACCAGCCCGCAAGCTCACCCGCTGCTCGGTCGTGGTGCCCGCCTATAACGAGCAGGATAACCTGCCGCTCCTGCACGAGCGATTGACGCAGGTCCTGGGTCCGACTGGTGCCGACTACGAAATCATCTTCGTGGACGACGGCTCGCGCGACGCCACCCTGGACGCCGCGCGGCGCTTGGCCCGCAAGGACTCCCACGTCCAGTACGTATCGTTTGCCCGCAACTTCGGCCACGAAGCGGCTTCGACCGCCGGGTTGGATCGGGCTGACGGCGACGTGGTCGTACTGATGGACGCCGACCTCCAGGACCCGCCGGAAGTCACCCTCTTCCCAACGCCTGATCAGGTCGAGGATGACTTCCGGCGGGTCC
>JANQGB010001138.1 GCA_028277545.1 Phycisphaerae bacterium
CGGTACTGCCCGTCCATGACCTGCGGCAGCAGGCAGGCCAGGCCGCCGGTGGCCAGCCCGCCGATAGCCGGCGCGATCCAGCGCGGCACCCTGGACCAGGGCAGCAGCCGGCCTTCGACCGTACTCAGGCAGTAACTGAAGAAGATACTCACGCCGCCGCACAACAATCCCAGCAGGGTGTACGGCACCAGCTCGACCGGTGAGGTGAAGGCCAGCTTGGTGGCGCCGTGAAGCATGTGCTCTCCGTACCCTCCGAACAACATGAAGGTGGAGTAGCCCAGCACCGAAGACACCACGGCCGGCACGATGGCCTCGGACTCGAACTCCGGCTCGCGATAGAGAACACTGGCGGCGAACAAGGCCCCGCCCAGTGGGCACTGGAAAATGGCGCCGATGCCTGCCCCGCAGCCGGCTATGAGCAGCACACGCCGTTCGCGCGGCGTGACACCGAAGACCCGGCCCAGAGTCGAGCCAATGGATGCTCCCAGCGCCGCGATAGGCCCCTCGGGACCGGCCGACCCGCCGCAGGCGATTACCCAGACAGCGGCCGCAGCCTTGACCAGCGGCCCCTTCAGGGGGAGACGTCCGAGGTCGTGGTGAAAAGCCCGCACCAGCACGTCGGTTCCATGTCCCAGAGCGGTGGGACAGAGCAAACGGATGGCGATGCCTGACACCAGTCCGCCCAGGGCCGGCAGCAGCAGGACTCCCCAGTGAAAACTGAGCACCCCGGACGATCCCAGGTGTGTGAACCTGCCCACCAGGAACTGCGACCCGTGGATGAGGGCCCACTCGAAGCCCGCCGCGGCCGCACCTCCGGCGATGCCGGCCAGCGCGCCGAGGATCAGAAAGCGCCCCCACCGGGGCACTCGCCGGGTCAAGGTGACTCCGCGCCGGCCAAGCAGCATTGCCGTCTCCAGGTCTGCGTTCGGCACCGCCCGACGGACTGGCCGGGTTCTGAACTCAGCGCCGCTCCTTCCGGCCGTCAAGGGTTGGGCCAGGGGGCACGATTGTAAAGGTCTGCGGCCAGGCTACAATCGTCTGAGGGATCGTCTTCGCGAAACTCAAGGCTGCTTCCCGGCGGCAGGAGACGCCGTACCCCTCTGCAATCGCTCGCCGTGGAGACCACGAAATGTCGGATCAGTTGTTTCATGTCTTTCGCAACTCGCCGCTCGGACGCGAGAACCTCATGCAGGCCGCCTACTTCTGCCAGCAGCAGTTCGGCATGACGCTGGCGCTTCGCATTCCAACCTTTACACGTTTCCTGATGCGGTTTGAAACCGGGGAGGTTACCGGCAACCTGGACGCGTCCTACGTGCAGAGCCCTGAAACCGCCCAGGCGCATGCCGAGGAAATAGTCGCCGGCTTCAAGATCAAACACAGCCTTTTCACACCGCAGGAGTTCGCAGAACCAAGCTTGCCGGTGATCCCGGTGGACTGGGCGGTGATGTCCTGCCCGCGGGTGATGAGCGAGCAGACGGGCCGCATCGGTCTCGGTCATATCGGGCCCAAGGTCCGGGGCATCGCCAAGCACGCCCCCTTCCCCGTCTTCATCCCCGCTCTGGCTTACAAGCCCTGGAACAGCGTGTCGATCTTCTTCGGCGGCTCAAGGCTAGGCACCGTGGCGGTCAGGGAGGGCATCACCATCGCCCGGCTGGCCCGCGTTCCGTTCAGCCTGTTAACACAGCTCGACGGCACCTCGAGGGAGGATTGCGAGCAGGCCCTCGCGGAGGCCGATCTGTTTAGCGACGTTCGTGCCGCTGACGCAACTTGGCATGT
>JANQGB010001139.1 GCA_028277545.1 Phycisphaerae bacterium
CGACTTCGGACCGTTACTCCGCAAAATGCTCATCGCCCGCTTCGCCCAACAGATGGCCATGTTGTTGTCTACGGGGATTCCCTTTACCGAGGCGGTGGCCACCGTTCGCCGAGGGACGCGGCATCGCATTCTGGCCGACGAGCTGCAGGCCATAGAACAGGCCGTGCGGGCCGGCAGCGACATCGCCCCGGCCCTGGCCGGGTCCAAGATCTTCCCGCCACTGGTAGTGCATCTGGTGGCCGTGGGCCAGAGCACC
Source organism: Phycisphaerae bacterium (assembly GCA_028277545.1). Taxonomy (GTDB): domain Bacteria; phylum Planctomycetota; class Phycisphaerae; order UBA1845; family UBA1845; genus JANQGB01. Next base: position 257 of record JANQGB010001139.1, read on the forward strand.
GGCGAGCTAACCGAGATGCTGGCCCAGCTCCGAACCGGCTATGAGACCGAGGTCAACCTGGCCATCGGCAAGTTCACCGCAGCCCTGGAGCCCGCCCTGATAATCCTGCTGGCGGGTGGGATCGGATTCGTCATCTTCGCCACCATGATGCCCATATTGGAGGCCACCCGGGTGATGCAATGAGAGGGAAACGAACATGAAGACCACAGATTTGAAGAGGCACGGCCGTAGGCACGGGTTCACCCTGGTCGAACTGATGGTGGTGGTGGTGATCATTGGTGTGATGGCCACGGTGGTGACCATCTCGGTGAGCGACTACCTGGTGACCGGCAAGCAGACCGCGGCCCGCACTGAGCTGGCCCAGCTCAGTAGTGCCCTGGAGCTGTTCTACACGGAGAACGATCGCTATCCCTCCAACGACGAGGGCCTGGCCAAGCTAAAGGAGAAAACGCCACAGCATCCCAACGGCATTCTGCAGGGTGATCTTCAGGACCCCTGGGGGCACGAGTACGTCTACGTCTACCCGGGCATTCACGCCACGTTTGACGTCATGAGCTACGGGGCCGACGGGCAGGAGGGTGGTACCGGCGCGGACCTGGACATCGTGTCTTGGGATCTGGCCGGCGTGGAAGTCGGAATGGCAGACTGAGAAGTGGGAAGTGGGAAATGAGAATTGAGAATTCAGAATTGAGAAACTGCGCAGGCTGAAGTCCTGGCCTGGTAGGATGGCAAGAACTCAATCCGTCCAGAAGTCCAGAGGTCAGAATGCTAGTCTCAACTTGTCGGGATAAGACGTGACACCGATCAACTCTGTACATTCCGTCTCTTTCGGTCTGGCACCGGAATCTAGGGCACGTCAGCTGCCGGCTACGCCGACGCGGTCTTTCACGCTTATCGAGTTGCTCGTGGTGGCTGGGTTGATGACGCTGGCGGTTGGCGTGGCTGCGGTGCGGTTGGATGGGTTCTCGCAGCGCGGGCGATTGCGGGCCGCGGTCCGGCAGGTGGGGGCTATTCACTCAATCGCCCAATTGGAGGCCGTCTCCAGTGGGCAGCCGCGGAGTGTTGTGTATCATATCGGTGACCATCACGGACAGTTGTTGCGCCCGGAGGTGGTCAACGGGCGCTGGTCCTGGCGGGCGAGCGGGCCGTTGGACTTGGGGCATCGCGTCACCGTCGCTGGAGTGGCCGCCGAAGGTGAGGCGCGCGTCGAGGCCACGTCGGACCAACCCCACACTCTGCGGATTGGAGCTACCGGGACTTGCCCCAGCTACGTAGTAATCGTGGCCGCCGGCGGCGAGCACGCCGCAGCCCTAATCAACGGGGTCTCCGGGCAGTGCCAGCCCAGATTCGAGTTGAGCCCGGCGGAGATCAACGAGCCGCTGTCTTTGCTGAGTGCGAGCTGATGTCAAGCCTTGGGGCACACGTCGGATGCCGTCAACTGACACGGTCATTCACCCTGATCGAGGTGATGGCCGCTCTGGTCCTGATCGGCGGGTCCATCGTTACCTTGCTGAACATCCAGGCCCGATCGGCAGGGCAGGCGACTGCCTCGAACCACCAGCGAACGGCTGCCTGCCTCGCGGAGGAACTGTTGGCGACCTGGACCCTGGAGAAATGCGACCTGTCCCTCGACCAGGAGGCGGCCTTCACCGAGCCGGCGGGCTGGTTCTGGCGCCGCTCGGTCAGCACGCCAGCAGTAGTGTTGCCTGCGGAAATGATCCAGATCGAACTCGAAATCATCCGTACGAATGATCTCGGTGAGGCACAGACCATTGCGAGCTACACCTGGTGGGAGCGAATCGATGCCTCGGCTGTGGCGAGGTAGCCAATACCCGGCGGCGACCGGGCAGCGTGGCGCAAGTTGTGCTGCGCGGCAAGAGCGCTCCGGCCGTGCCATTGACTCCCACTCCTGGAGCCCGGAACGCCGCGCCCGTCCAGACCGTTCCGCGTTCACCCTGCTCGAACTGCTGCTGGCCGTGGCACTGTCCGGGACGGTGCTCACGTTGACGGCCCGGATCGCTCTCGATGCCCTGCAGACGCGCCGGATCATCACCGAGACGGTGGATCAGCATCAACGGCTGGACTTCGTTACTGACTCCATCGCCGCTGACCTGGAGGCGCGGCTCACGGACGCGGAGCAGCCCCTGGTGATCGGCCTGGACGCCAACCACCGCCCGCGGATTGAACTGGTCTGCCTGGCCGCGGAGCCGGGAGGCGCTCTGCACACCTCACTGGTCCCTGCCGCCGTGACCTACCGCCTGGTTCGCGTGCCCCACGAAACCCTGCGCCTGAAGCTCCAGCGTGAGGTTCAGCCGCTGGCGGGGCGGTCCGCCGGCCCGCAAGTCACCACAGT